>CAKQBK010000069.1 GCA_934216155.1 uncultured Dialister sp. | reverse complement strand
AACCTGAGAAACTTTGTCACAAAAGGAATCACCACATATTTCGCTTAACTTAACAGCATTGCCCGCCGGGGGAGAATAAAAGAGGTGTGCAAGCGAACTATATCGCTAGGAGCGTAGCGACGCAGGGATATAGTGAGACGCCATTTCGAGCAAAGCGAAGATGGGAGGCACTGGCGGTATACTTCGCTATGAACATAGTAAGCGTACGTGGTGATACCCGTTCCTGGCGGTAAAAGGGATAGATGTATACGCGTTTCTCCAGCGGTTATCAGCACATTCGAGAAACTTGAGTAACCTTAGCAACCTGGGCAACCTGTATTCTCACATCAACATCATATGACTGGTCGCTTCGGCGCACACTGTACCGTCTGCTTTTTTCACCTGGGCTTCCATGACCACCAGGTGTCCCTTGCGTTTGGTTTCTTGGCAGGTGATGATCACTGTTTCGCCGATGAGGACCGGATTTCTGAAACGGGATTCCATTTTCCCTGTATAAGCCGGTTTTCCTTCTTTCATGAACAAATAGTTGCCCATCACTTCGTCCATAAGGGTCATAATGAGGCCGCCGTGCATGCGGTCGTTATAACTCTGGTGTTCATGGGCTGGCGTAAAGACTGACAGACTGCCGTTGGGAATGAGGAAGAAATGCAGGTGCAGCCCGATGGGGTTGTGACAACCGCAGGCAAAGCACATGTCATATTCAGATTTCTGCTTCCATTCGGTGAGAGGAAATCCCAATGTCTTCTCCTCTGCTGCCAATACTGCTTTTTCTTGTTCGGTTAAAGGAAAGAGTTCATGGTCACACATAGTAAGCCTCCTAATTTATATCATATATTTCCTTTATTATAACATGGAAAAAATTAGAAAAGCAGTTAGAAGTGAGAAGTTAGAAGTGAGAAGTGGTGGAAGGAGCGCATCAAATTATAAAGCGCCCCAAATTATATAAGGTTATTATTCTACTGAATTGGCTTTTCTAACAAATAACGTATATGGCTTGTTTCAAGCTTAAAAGGGTTATAAAAGGTTATGAGACTATCGGAAATCACATAACCTTTTATACCCTTTATAACCTTGCCGCTGGCGGATGCATTCTGTTTGTTAGAAAATGAAAACGGTTGGACAATAACCTTTTGCCAAGTGGGATACGAATACTGCTAACTTACAAATTTCGGCGAGCATATAGAAACGGACTCGGTGATATATTTCAATATCCGTATAAGAGTAATGTGGTGCGCTCGCCGGCCATCACTTCTAACTTCTCACTCCTCACTTCTAACTGCTTTTAAAACCCTATTGACATTTAGCGGGAACGGTGTAGAATTTAATATACAATAAAAGAATCAATGACAGGGATTGGGAAAAGGATTTCATAGCCGCTTAGAGAGTTGCGTGTGGTGAAAAGCAACCGGTGTGTGAAGTTTGGCTCACCCAGGAGTTTTGGAAATGAAGTCAGTAGTTTCCAACGCAGCCAGCGTTATGGGCAAAGAAAAGCAAGGATCAGGACAAGTCATTTGATAGACACTGCCAAAGAGAGCCAGCATAGGGTGGAAGCTGGTGCATTCTATGAAAGGATATCACCTGTAAGCTCTTTTGTGGAACCAAGTACACAGAAGCGTTTCTCACGTTACGAGGAAGAGTATAATGTAGGGTGGTACCGCGCACGTCGCCCCTATTTCCGAGAAGGAAATAGGGGCGTTTTTTTATTTCCTATGAAACTGTCGTTGATTCTTTATGGACTGGTAGCTAGTGACTGGTGACTCGTGACTGAAATTTTATTTCCTAGTCACCAGTCACGAGTCTACCAGTCACTGAAACAGGTAATACAGAAGACCAAAGTCTTCTTATTTTGAAAGGAGAGATTTGCTATGGCAATCCGTTTTTCTGATGTACTTGAACATATGGGTCCTTCTGACCTTGGTCCCCTTCTGGCTCTGACCGCTCAGCCGGATATTATTTCCTTCGCTGGTGGCCTGCCGGCTCCGCAGACTTTCCCGCTGAAAGAACTGAGCGAAGTGGCTATCAAAGTAAGAGAAGAAGATGGCGCTGGCGCTATGCAGTATGGTCCTTCCCTGGGCTTCCTGGGACTTCGCGAAGCTATCGCTGACCGCATGAATAAAATGTACGTGCCAATGGGCATGGAAAAAGTAGAAGCTAAGAACATCATGGTTGTTACCGGTTCTCAGCAGGGCCTGGACATCACCGGCCGTGTATTCCTGAACAAAGGTGACGTTGTTCTTTGCGAAAGCCCAACCTACCTTGGCGCGATCGGTGCATTCGATTTCGAACAGCCGACTTACATCGAAGTTCCAACCGATGATGACGGCATCATTCCGGAAGAACTGGAAAAAGTTCTGGAAACCACTGACAAAGTGAAATTCATCTACGTCATTCCGAACTACCAGAACCCGACTGGCCGTTGCATGTCCCTGGAACGCCGTAAGAAATTCATGGAAATCGTTACCAAATTTGAAATTCCGGTATTCGAAGATAACCCATACGGCGACCTCCGCTTCGAAGGCGAAGAAATCGCTCCACTGGTTACCATGGATCCGAAACACCTGGTTATGTACTCCGGTACCTTCTCCAAGACCCTCTGCCCAGGCATGAGACTGGCTTGGATGGTTTGCAACGATGAAATCCTGGCAAAGATGGACCTGGTCAAAGGCTCCACCGACCTGGCTACCCCATCTGTTACCCAGCGTGAAGTAGCTATGTACATGAAGAACTACGACTTCGAAGGCCACGTACAGGATAACTGCAAACTCTACGGTCATCGTCGTGATGTAATGTGCAACGCTATTAAGGAATATTTCCCGAAAGACGTTAAATGCACCTATCCGCATGGCGGACTCTTCCTGTGGGTTGAACTGCCAGAAGGCTGCGACTCCCGCGAACTCTTCAAATACGCACTGGACAGAAAAGTTGCTTACGTACCAGGCGATGCTTTCTTCCCGGCTTCCCGCAAGAAGAACTATTTCCGTCTGAACTTCTCCTACAACGACGACGACGTTACTGTAGAAGGCGTAAAGAGACTGGCTGATGCTCTGAAAGCATACCTGGCTGATAAGAAATAAGATTTTTTGGTGAAAATCTTTTCAGACATAAGCACCCATTGATTGGGGTATAAAAGGTTAAAAAGGTTATGAAGGGTTATGGGAAAACCATAATTCTTCATAACCTTTTTTGTGAAAATACATAAAAACGCCGAAATGCATTGGCTTTGCATTTCGGCGTTTCTTTTGATAAAATGAACATGGTGCTATCGAAACGATAGGCGGTTAAATCCAAGCCCCGAAAGGGGTGGTGACTATGACAAAGTATGATTTTTTTACAATAGTCTTCCTAGTATCACTATGTATTATTGCTTTGAAATAACTCACAGAAAAACCGCCTTGTCCCTGGAAAGCTAGGCGGTTTTCTGCTAAAACTGTAGGGGCTTAACCGTTTACCGGATAGCACCATTTTCTATTTCTATTATACGCGGGATAGAATTGGTTGGCAAGTGAAATAACGGACATTAGATAACTCTTTGTGGCAATGCTATTAAATTAAGGATTTGTGTTAGTCGGTATGATTTCGCTAGTGGTGATAGGTTGCTCAAGTTTCTAAGGATTCTCAGGTTGCTCAGGTTCCCCGAATATGCTGATAGACGCTAGTGTCATTAGCTCATTCGAGAAACGTGAGAAACCTAAGAAACCTTTTTAACTTTGTATATGGTGGATTCCTTCTAGTTGTTAGATGATGAAAATGGCGGAATAATACCCCCTTTTAAATTTTGTGCGGCAGTGATTATCCCTAATCCCCAATCCCTAATCCCTAATCCCTAGCTACTAGTCACCAGTCACCTTCTAACTTTCCTTATGCTATACTATATGACATAGGAGGAATCACTATGGCATTTACATTGACTTGTCATGTCTGCGGTCAGAAACTCACTTTGTTTGACTTGGACGTGAAGAAGCGAAAGGGAACGATCCGCTGCAACCATTGCGGAGCGAAGATTTCCTATGATTTAGATAAACGAAAAATTCAGGAATCAGGTTTCTGGGCTCAAACGGAACCGGCCTTTGACAGCCGGGCGAAGAATCGTCTCATGAACCAGCTGAAACGAGAAGAAGCCAGAAAAGAAGGGAAGGCGGCTCCAGTTTCACAACAAGAAACAGAACGAGCCCATGACTTTGATAACAATCCTTTTGCCTCAAAAGCAGGATTTGCGAAATTTGATTTGAAGACCGGTCAAATCGTGAAGGAAGAAACGAAATCGGCAGCGCAACCTGTGATGCCCAAGAAACAGGACAGAGAAGACGTCATCACATTCAAAGTGGTGGATAAGAGCCATCAGAAACGCACCATCCGTGCCGCTAGAAGCTCCGTGCCTTCCATGAAGAAGAAAGAAGACATCACCACAGAAAAGACTTTCACCGCGCCGCCGCGGGTGGTCACCAGAACGGCTCATAGAAATATGACCCTGGTTCGCCAGGCCCAGAAAGCCCAGCAACCGAAACAGCCGGTTCAGATTTCTAAAGTACAGAGCTTGTGGAATAAAATTAAGAGCTTTTTTCACTTTCACAGATAGCAGTGCTATGGCTGGCTACAAGGTTAGCCCTTCGGGCAGGTTATGATTGTGCATATGACTACAGTGCAACAAAGAGAACTACACATAGAGAAAAGGTTATGAAGGGTTACTTGTCGTGACGTGATACCCCCTTTATAACCTTTTATAACCTTTTGACAATCGGTAAGGTAGATTTGTTATGCGATCGATCAATGAAAAACTATAACCTTAATCTGATTGTGCTATAATAGACCATATCAACCTAGGAGGTGGCGAGCATGTTTACCTACAAAAGAAGGGTCACGTTTTATGAGACCGATGGCATGAAGGTGGTGCACCATGCCAACTATTTGAAATACATGGAAGAAGCGCGGGTGGAGTATCTCCGACGGGGCGGTTTGGATTTGAATGATCTCATGGATGAGGGCATTGTATTTCCTATCGTCGAAGTGTCTGTGAAATATCATAAACCGGCGCACTATGATGATGTGCTTCTCATTGAGACGTACCTCCGGCGGGTCGACCGGGTGCGGTTGGATTTCGATTATGAAATTCGGCTGGAATCGACCGGCGAGCTCTTGACCACTGGACACACGGTGAATACCTATACCAAGGTAGACACCGGCCGCATTGCACGGCTTCCGAAGGAAAAGATTGCTGCTTTGGAAAAAGCTTCAGAAGAGGATAGAGAAAATGGATAATCGACCGATTGGTATCATGGATTCTGGCATCGGTGGACTGACCGTTGCCAAGGTGCTGCATCAGAAATATCCGAAAGAAGGCATCGTATTTCTTGGAGACACGGCTAGAAATCCCTATGGGGAACGGAGTTCGGCAGAAATCACCCATTTCTCCGAAGCCATCAAAGCTTTTCTTTTGGAAAAACAGGTGAAGATGATTCTCATCGCCTGCAATACCATTTCCTTCAATGTACCGCCATCGTTTTTTGAAGGCGATGTGCCGGTGGTGAAAATGAGCATGGATGTGACTCTGCCCAAGGACGCGAAAAAAGTGGGCGTCTTTGCCACACCGGCCACCATTGCTACCCATGTGCATAAGGAGTATTTATCCAAAAAATATCCCCATTTGGACATTGTAGAAGTGCCTTGCGATGGATTAGCGGCGGCTATTGAGCAAAATAAAGAAGAAAATGTCATTTCAGGACTTGTACAAAAGGCGACAAAGGAGTATCATGCATTAGGTATAGATACCGCCCTTTGGTCATGCACCCATTATCCGCTGGTGGGAGATATTTTCCAGAAGGTTCTGCCGGAGGTTCGTTTCCTGGACCCGGCACTTCCTACGGTAGAAACAGGGATGGGTATTCTAAGAAATACCGATTCCCTTGCGGAAACGGAAGGAGACAAAGTCTTCTATTTCACCGCCGGCTTATCTCATGCGAAACCGGTGGTACAGCACATATTTGGGGATGTCAAAGTGGAGGAAACGCTGATTAGTGTGAACTGATCAATCATTTTGTTGGGAAAATGAGTAATGAGTAATGAGTAATGAGTAATTATGGATGGGGCGCATCAAATTGCATAGCGCCCCAATACCCTCTTAAAATAAAAAATAAGCGGCGCTATATGAATTAGTGCGCCGCTACCACAATTCCTCATTCCTCATTCCTCATTTCTCATTGCCTGACTGGTTTTGGTGCTATGAATATACTAGCGCTGACCAGAATATTAGGAGTGTGAGAAAAAACAATGTTGTTACTTACAAAAATTTTGGCAGTGATTATTTTCTTGATCTGCCTGGGATTCATTGCCTACTGGGCTGTGGCAGTCATCAAAGGCGACTGCGTTCTTCGGATGGAGAAATCGAAGAAATCCCCTTGGAAAGTGGAATCTATGGATATGCACCATGTATCTTTGTCCTGCACCATTCCGATCCGGAATGTAGGTAAGCAGCTGGGAACCATTATGGATGCTTTCGTTCGTACCTACTTGCCGTTTGAACAGTATGACAAAGCCACTGTGACAGCCCATCTGACCGATTACGATGTACCCCGTCCCGATGACTACTGGCAGGCATTCATCCTGGACCCGAATAAATCCAAGAAATTCCTCATCACTTTGGACATCGAAGGCAAAGGGGACAGCATTCTCCATGATCTGGAAACCTTCCCGGAAATGGCGATGGACATCATTTACCAGGTGGTGGCTAGAAGCGATTACTACTATGCCAAGACCCGTCTCATTCTGACCAAAGAAGAACTGCAGAATGCAGTCTATGAATATACCCAGGAGGTGAGAAGATAATGGCTGAGCTCGAACTTGTACCGATTCACACCAGGATCCTCACCCATCACGACAACATTGTGGATGCCATTCTGGAATACGCCGGTGACCAGATTACCGACCACGATATCGTCTGCTCCGCAGAATCCGTGGTAGCTATCACCCAGAACCGTTATGTACGTCCAGAAGAACTGAAAGTTTGCTGGCAGGCTCGCCTCATGAACCGTTTCGTACCGTCCGCTGGCTCTATGGCTAGTATTTACGGCATGCAGGCCGCTATGGACGAAGAAGGGAAATGGAATATGCTCTTCTCCTTCTTCATTGGTGCCGTAGCTAAAGTATTTGGTAAAAATGGCGTATTCTACGCCCGCTGCCGCCAGGCATCTCTCATCGATGATGTAACCGGCACCATGCCACCATTTGATAAATGCCTGGTCTATGGCCCGGCAGACACCGATAACGTGTGCGAAAAAATCAAAAAAGCCACCGGCGCTTACGGTGCTGTTATTGCAGACGTGAACGATTTGAAACGTGCCGCCGTTCTTGGCAAGAGCAAAGGTCTGGATCCGAAGAAAATTGCCAAAATCCTGATCGACAACCCCTTCGGCAACGACAACCAGAAGACCCCAATCGTTATCATTAAGAACTTTACTGATGTGATGAATGGATAAGGAAGAGGATTCCTTTTGGCTCATTTGTCATTTAGACGGATAGACAAAAGGTTATTATTCTACGGATTTCCATTTCGTACATAAAGAAATACCGCTAGCATAAAGGTTATAAAAGGTTATGTTCAATCATGAGATAACCCTTTTATAACCCGATGCTGGCGGTATTTTTTCTTTGTTAGAAATAAGGAATTGGTAGAATAGTAACCTTTTGACAACCCAGTTAAATAAAAAATGACATATGCGGTATCACTTCTAATACCCTTTCTCCTTATCCACTTCATTCATCAATTTTTCTCCTCGGCTGAAGTTGATGAAATTGGTTTCCAGAAGGCTGGTCAGTTTATTCCAGAAGTCTGGGACCATGGAAGCGATGTGAGGGGTCATGATCACATTGTCCATGGACCAGAAAGGATGGTCTGGTGGGAGTGGTTCTTTGGAGAATACATCCATGCAGGCCCCAGCGATGGTTTTATTTTCCAAGGCTTCAATTAGGGCCGTTTCATCCACCACAGAGGCGCGGGCAATATTGATGAACAGGGCTGACGGTTTCATGGCAGCAAATTGTTCTTTGCCAAAGAAATTTTCCGTATCCGGTGTAGATGGGAGAGCGGCGATGATGATATCCGCTTTGGGCAGCACATCCATGAGCTGTTCTTCTGTATACACATGGTCGGCAAACATTTCTGTCGATAAATGCTTCTTCACTGCCAATATATGGGTTTCAAATACCTTGGCACGCTGGGCAATGGCGCGGCCAATGCTGCCAAAGCCGACGATCAGAATGGTTTTGCCAAACAGGGACTGGCCGTGGGGACGAATCCATTCATGATTCTGCTGGTGGCGCACCGCATCGGGAATTCGGCGATACCAGGACAGCAGCATGGCTAAGGTATGCTCCGACACCGCCCGGTCATGAACGCCGTGGGAATTGGTCAGCGTGATGGGACGGGTCATCATAGAAGGAGTGAGTAATTTTTCTACTCCGTCAGACAAAGAATGGACCCAGCGGATATGAGGACCTGCCTGGAGCAATGGTTCCACATCCTGGAATCCCCAAAGGGCCAGTGCATCCGCATCGGACACATGGGGAAGAGCTTCCTTCGGATTTTTATAGGCTTCCACCACCGCGCCGGGGACCACTTTTTTGATCTGATTGATTTTTTCTTCCGACAATGGATTGGCTACCACCAGTTTCATCATCATCGACTTCCTTTCTGTATATACTATTAGTTGTATTATATCATTTTTTTCTTTCGTATCATATATATGCTTGATATTGTCGAGCATTTTTGCGACTTAACTACACAAGCAGTCACGAATGGTATTTTCGTTCACGGCTTCTTTTGTTATACTTATCTGGTGACTGGTGACTGGTGACTGGTGACTGGTGACTGGTGACTGGTGACTGGTGACTGCCAACTGCCAACTGCTAACAACATGAACTTTGGAGGAATTATGTCTCGTTATTTATTTTATTTCATTGCCGGGCAGACCATATGGGGCCTTCTTCCTGTTTTCTGGAAGATGCTTGCCCAATTGGATCCGGTGTATCTTTTGAGTGTGCGAATTATTTTTTCTGCTATGGTATGCGGATTGGTGGCTTTTGTGGGAAAAGAGAGAAAGAAAAATTTCTCTTATTTCCGCGACGGTTCCTTGATGAAAAAATTGGGCGCTGCGTCTATTTTCATTACCATGAATTGGGGACTGTACATCATGGCGGTCAATACGGGGCATATCTTTGAGGCCAGTTTGGCGTATTTCATCAATCCCATCATTTGCCTTTTATGTTCCGCTCTTTTTTTCAAAGAAGCTTTGAATGGGTGTCAAAAAGCATCGGCCATAGTAGCGGCAGCGGGTATTTTGCTTGCCTTTGCTATGTATGGAGAGGTGCCGTGGCTTTCGCTGATTATGTGTTTCCCTTTTGCTATATATAGCGTGATCAAGAAGACTGTCAATGTGCCTGGCATGGTATCGGTTTTCATAGAGTCTTTGTACATGGTGTTTCCTTCTGCTTTGTATATCCTGTGGATGAATGACAAAGGACTAGGGGCGAGCGGTGTGCTTTCTGGTTGGGAGTGGCTGTTGCTTCCTATGACAGGCATACTGACTGCCATTCCAATGGCTCTCTTTTCGGCAGGACTTTGGGGAATTTCTTTCTCTGCGGCTTCCATTCTGATGTATCTGTCTCCGGGGATTCAGATATTTCTGGCACTCTTCTATGGAGAAACGTTGTCGCCGATTATGCTCATCAATTTCGGTTTCGTCCTGGTGGCGGTGGTGTTATATAGTATTGGTGGATTGAGAAAATAGAGATTTGGTTGTTAGTTGCTAGTTGTTGGTTGTTTGGTTTACTGGCCGAGTTCTTTTGTTGGCAACTTGTTGAGACGAAAGAGGCATTGGTTTAAGGGTTAAGGTTTATCTGCTAACCCCGAAACCTTAAACCCATGAGGATCTGTCTTTGTGTGACATGTGCAGTAAGAATCCGGAGAGTAAACCAAACAACTAACAACCATCAACTACCAACTATAGGGTTCATTTATTTTTTCACTATTTGGCGAAATTTGTATAACTTTTAAGCGTAATATGTTACCAATGCATTTAAATGGCCCTAGCATCGATTTTGTGATATAATAACCATATATGATGTTTAATTTTGAGAGTATTTTCTATACTCTCTTTTTTATGGGCAGGAAATCTGAACACGAGTTATTTTAGTTTTTCTTGTTTCTTTAGCGTAGTTTACTACGTTCGAGACACTTGAGAAACTTGCGTAACCTGTGCAACCTGAGGATCCTGTATTTGAGAAGGAGTACTTATGGATTTCGAATGGAAGGAAGGTAAAATCATCAATACCCCTCTGGAGGGGCAGATGAAGAACTCTTACATCGACTACGCCATGTCGGTCATTGTGACCCGTGCGTTGCCGGATGTACGAGATGGTTTGAAACCAGTACACCGCCGTATCCTTTACGCTATGAGCGAAGCGGGGATGCTGCCGGGCAAGGCGTATAAAAAGTCCGCCCGTATCGTCGGCGATGTTCTTGGTAAGTATCACCCCCATGGTGACACGGCGGTGTATGAATCAGCGGTCCGCATGGCCCAGGATTTCTCGACCCGCTATCCTTTGGTAGATGGTCACGGGAACTTCGGCTCTGTCGATGGCGACTCTGCGGCAGCTATGCGTTATACCGAAATGCGTATGGCAAAGATTACCGTAGAAATGCTGCGGGATATCGACAAGAACACCGTAGATTTCATGCCGAACTATGATGGATCTCTCCAGGAACCGCTGGTGCTTCCATCCCGTATTCCAAACCTTTTAGTCAATGGTTCTTATGGTATCGCCGTCGGCATGGCTACCAATATTCCACCGCACAATCTGTCTGAAGTGGTAGATGGTCTCTGCGCTATGATTGATAACCCGGACATCACCATCGATGAATTGATGAAATACATCAAAGGACCAGATTTCCCGACCGCTGGTATCATCCAGGGCTATAAAGGCATCGAAGACACCTATCGTTCTGGCCGCGGTAGCATCACGGTTCGCGCGAAGACCGATGTAGAAGAAATGGAACGCGGCAAGCATCGCATTGTGGTGACAGAAATTCCGTACCAGGTCAATAAGGCTCGTCTCATCGAATCCATTGCAGACCTGCAGCGTCAGAAAGTGCTGGACGGGATTACCGCCCTCCGCGATGAATCAGACCGTACCGGTATGCGCATTGCCATCGAACTTCGTGCCGATGTGAGCCCGGAAATCATGCTGAACAACCTGTTCAAGCACACTCAGATGCAGGTGAACTTTGGTGCCATCATGCTGGCCCTGGTGGATGGACATCCGAGAATCCTCAATTTGAAACAGATTCTCTACTATTACCTGAAACACCAGGAAGAAGTCATCACCCGTCGCAGCCAGTATGAACTGGACAAAGCCCGTGCTAAAGCGCACATCTTGGAAGGCTTGCTCATCGCTTTGGATCATATCGATGAAGTCATTAAGACCATCCGTGAATCCCGCACCGACGACATCGCTAAGAGTGCTTTGATTTCCAAATTTGGCCTTTCTGAAAAACAGGCCATTGCCATTCTGGATATGCGTCTCAGACGTCTCACCGGACTGGAAAGAGATAAACTGGAAGCGGATTATAAAGACGTGAAAGAAACCATTGCTTACCTGGAAGACCTGCTGTCTTCTAGAGAAAAGATTCTGGGCGTTGTCAAAGACGAACTGATGGATGAAAAGAAAAACTTTGGCGACGACAGACGGACCCAGATCACCGCTGCCAAAGAAGATTTCACTTTGACAGACCTCATCCCGGATGAACCGATGACCATCACCCTGACCAAGCAGAACTACATCAAACGGATGGATTCTGCAGACATTCGCGTCCAGAAGAAGGGCGGTCGTGGTGTTTCCGGCATGAAGATGAAAGATGAAGACTATGTGTGGAAAATCCTGAATACCTCCACCCATAACCGGATTCTCTTCTTCACCAACAAAGGCAAAGTGTACGTGAAGACCGCTGTGGAATTCCCGAAATCCACTAGAACCGCCAGAGGCAGTGCGCTCATCAATTTCATTCCAAACCTGGCAAGAGATGAAAGAGTGACCGAACTCCTCGACGTGGACAACATCAAAGAAGGCACCCAGTACTTGCTGATGATTACCAAGAAAGGCTATGTAAAGAAAACAAGCCTGTCTGAATACAAAAATATCAACAAGAACGGCCTGATTTCTATCCGCCTCAACGAAGGCGATCGCCTGGCTGCCGTAATGGCCATCACCGGCGAAGAAGAAATCATCCTGGGCACTAAGTGGGGGATGGCCATTCGCTTCTCCGTCAATGACAGCGAAGTTCGTCCGATGGGTAGAGCCGCTGCTGGCGTCCATGGCATCAAACTGTCCGATGACGATGAAGTGGTCGGTGCTTGCGTAGCGGCTGATAAAGACATCTTCACCATTTCTGCCGATGGCAATGCGAAGAGAAATAAAGCCTCCGCTTACCACATCCAGAGCAGAAACGGCAAAGGGGTCCGGAACTTCCGCAAAGGCTATGAAGTGGTGGCTCTGGTAGCTGCTGATGACAATGATGAACTGGTAGGCGTATCCGAACAGGGCATCACCATCAAGACCAAAGCGGATCAAATTACCAGCAAAAAAGCCAAAGCCGGTCAGGGTGTCATCCTTCAGAGATTGGAAGAAGGCGACCGCATTGCTTCCATCGACGTTCTTTCTGGTCAGGAAGAAGAACAGACGGAAGAATAATTTCTGAGTGACTGGTGACTGGTAGACTTGTGACTGGGAAAATCAGTGTTTCCCTAGTATCGTGGCAGCAAGTTTGTGGTATAGCGGAAAACATCGGATATTCCTAGTCACCAGTCACGAGTCACTGGCTACTATTTAAAAAAGAGATTCTGTGAAATAGAAATATTTCATGGAATCTCTTTTTTGATGCAGTTGGCGGTTGTTAGTTGTTGGTTGTTAGTTGTTTGGTTTATCTACCGTGCTCTTTTGCGCCATTTCGCCGCGGAGTCATTTTCATTGGTTTAAGGTTTAAGGTTTGAATGATACATCCTAAAGCACAAACCTTAAACCAATAAGGTTTTGCATTTGCGCGAATTGTATCTAAAGGGCTCGGAATGTAAACCTAAAACCAATGACCACCAACCGACAACCAGCAACAACATTGAAATAATCAAATTCTAATCTTCAAAATGTTCGTTTTTTTCGTCAAATTTCCATTTTTATAGATAGAGGGGGAAAAATGCAATGAGGAATTAGAAATGAGAAATGAGGAATGAAGGTGGCGGCGCACGAATTATATAGCGCCGCAAATTTGAAAATTTTAGAAATTTGATGTTGTGATTTTGAGGTACTTCTGCAATTTTAATATATAGAGGGGATAAGTAAGCAGTTGGCAGTTAATGGTAGGTAGAAAAACACTGCGAACTGATAATTGCTAACTACAAACCGAATTTCGCTAGGTATGATTTTGAAGGGCTGGTGCAATTTTAATATATGGAGGGGAAATGTTGTTGGTTGATGGTTT
>CAKQBK010000068.1 GCA_934216155.1 uncultured Dialister sp. | reverse complement strand
CTGAGAACCCTGAGAACCCTGAGAACCCTGAGAACCCTGAGAACCCTGAGAACCCTGAGAACCCTGAGAACCCTTTTAGAAAAGAGGCGCTTCCATTTGACGACACAAATTAAAATCTGTGGCTTCACGGAACCAAAAGAAGCCGCCTATATTTCCTATCCTGCTGTTTCTATGATGGGGATGGTACTTTTCTTTCCGAAAAGCAAAAGAAATATTTCTATAGAGCGGGCCAAAGAAATCATGGAAGCGGCGGATTCTCGTATTCGGAAAGTGGCCGTGGTGGTATCTCCTACAGTCAGTCAAGCCAGAGAAATCGAACAGGCTGGTTTTGACTATATGCAAGTTCATGGTACTTTGTCTGATGAGGCATTGCAAGAGACTTCTATACCGATCATCAAAGCCTTTAATCTAGGGGATGAGCAAAATTCGTCCTATGAAACCAATGACCGTATTCAGGCTTATCTGTTTGATGCGGCAGAGCCGGGAAGCGGGAAATCCTTTGATTGGTCTATTTTATCTACTATGAAACGGACAAAGAAATGGATCTTAGCAGGGGGACTTACTGCATACAATGTAAACAAAGCCATTGCCATCGTACATCCTGACATGGTAGACGTTTCTTCAGGCGTAGAGTATGGGGATAAACTGGGGAAGGATCCGGTTAAAATAGCGGAATTTATAAGGGCAGTTAGAAGTGAGATGTGAGAAGTTAGAAATGGTGGTGCGGCGCATAACATTCGAAAGCGCCGCTGAATATAAAAGGTTACTATTCTACGGAATATCTCTTTCTAACTACTCACTTCTCACTTCTAACTACAATAGTATAGAGCTATAAATTTTAACTTGACAAGTGAATTTATCCATGATAAACTTTTCACAACTTCAAACGAGGACGAAAAGAGTACATTTCTGGAGGCCTTTATAGCGAGCCTGGATGGTGAAAGCAGGTAGGGATAAGGAAGTGGAAGTGCATTTCTGAGTTTGGCAGGCCGAAATGATAGTAGGCTTTCCCGGGAGCTCCCGATATAGAGCAGAGGTATTGTTAGATACTTCATGAGATGTACTTGGTGACAAGTGCAGAAATTAGGTGGAACCACGAATCTCTCGTCCTAAATTGGGCGGGAGTTTTTTTATTACCATGGCTTCTCATTGATAAGAAACCATTTTTCTCACAAGTTAGGAGTGAGGAGTGGTGGAAGGGGCGCACAACTTGTAAAGCGCCCCAATACCCCTTTTTATAATTTATAGTAAATCAGCACAGCAATGTCATTAAGTTAAGGATTTGCGTTGGTGGGTATGATTCTGCTAGTTAGTATAAGGAAGGGCACAAAGGGTACTCACGTTTCTCGAATGAGCCAATAGACACTACGTTATCAGCTTATTCGGGAAACCTAAGAATCCTGAGCAACCTGAGAAACTTTAGCATAAAAGAAATCATCGCATATTTCGCTTAATGTAACAGCAGTGCATATACATAGGAGGATGGAAGAAAATGGGATTGATACGATGTAGGAATTGGTTGGTAGTGAGTACTGTAAGTGTATCACTATAAAGAAAACGTATAACAATCTGGTGACTAGTGACTGGTGGACTGGTGACTGGAAAATTCCTAGTCACTAGTCACCCAATTTCATAAGAATTTACAAAATATATGACGTATATCGTCACAAACCATAGGAGGAAATCATCATGACAGAAAAGAAAAATTATCACTTTGAAACCCTGCAGCAGCACGCCGGTCAGGTACCGGATCCGACCACTGGCGCTAGAGCCGTTCCGATTTACCAGACCACATCTTACGTATTCAAAGATGCCCAGCAGGCAGAAGACCGTTTTGCACTGAAAGATGCTGGTTATATTTATAGCCGCCTTACCAATCCGACCCAGGACGTACTGGAGAAGAGACTGGCTGCTTTGGAAGGCGGTACCGCCGGTCTGGCTGTGGCTTCTGGCGCTGCCGCTGTAACCTATGCAATTCTGAACATCGCTGGCGCAGGGGATGAAATCGTTTCCGCATCCACTCTCTACGGTGGCACCTACGAACTTTTCACCGACACCCTGCCACATTTGGGCATTACCACCCATTTCGTAAACCCGGACCATCCAGAAGAAATTGAAGCAGCCATCACCCCGAAGACCAAAGCTGTTTACATTGAAACCCTTGGTAACCCGGCTATCAACATTCCGGATTTCGATGCCATTCGTGACATCGCTCATGCCCATGGCCTGCCAGTAATCATCGATAACACCTTCGCAACCCCATACCTGTTCCGCCCATTGGAACACGGCCTGGATATCGTTGTTCACTCCACCACCAAATTCATCGGCGGTCACGGAACCACCCTGGGCGGCGCCATCATTGAAAATGGTCAGTTTAACTGGAACCAGCCAGAGAAATATCCGCACTTCGCCGCTCCTGATGCTTCCTATCATGGTATCAACTTTGCTACCGATATCCCTGGTGCAGGCTTCGTAACTCGTATTCGTGCCAAAGTGCTCCGCGATACCGGCGCTGCTATTTCCCCAATCGCCGCTTGGTTCTTCATTCAGGGTCTGGAAACTCTGTCCCTCCGCGTAGAACGCCACGTATACAATGCCACCAAAGTAGCAGAATACCTGGAAAAACATCCGAAAGTGGCAAAAGTCAACTATCCGGGCCTCGAATCTTCTCCATACCATGCACTGCAGCTGAAATACCTGCCAAAGGGCGCTGGTTCTATTTTCTCCATCGAACTGAAAGATGGCTTCGATGCAGCTAGAAAATTCATCGACAACCTGGAAATCTTCTCCGACCTGGCAAACGTTGGTGACTCCAAGTCTCTGGTAGTTCACCCGGCATCTACCACCCACCAGCAGCTTTCCCCAGAAGCCCAGCTGGCAGCGGGCATTACCCCAGGCACCGTTCGTATTTCTGTGGGCATTGAAAATATCGATGACCTGTTGGAGGATATTGAACAGGCTCTTTCTAAGATTTAATAACGCATGTGTTACACAGTGCGTAGTGCGTAATGCGTAGTGCGTAATGCGTAGTGCGTAATGAAGGTGGCGGCGCATCAAATTAAAAAGCGCCGCAAAGTATATATAACGTAAAGGAAAACGGCTAGAATTCAAATGTCACAAAAGATATATGTGATATTTGAATTCTAGCCGTTTTATTACTTACCTAAGGGAACCATGATTAAATCATTGTTTCCTTAATATAAAAAAGGGTATTGGGGCGCTTCCATATTTTGTGCGCCCCTTCCACCATTACGCACTACGCACTTCGCATTACGCATTTACCACGAACGAGGTATTTCAGGAAAATGATCGACAACCATCATAGTGGCTAGAATATTCGCCATCAGATGATTCTCTTCGTCAAACATATCAGCGGCGATGATGATGGTGGTGCGTCCGTTGTGGGTAATATGGCTGGTGACGCGGATGGTTTCACCTGGTTTTGCCGTGCGGATAAAGTTCATGGTCATAGCTACGGTAACTACTGAAGCGCCGACGGAAGCACTGGTGACGCCGGTGACGGAATCGGCTAAGGCCACCAGCACGCCGCCATGGAGACGACCCCGATGGTTATTATGTTTCTTCGGGTCCGTTTTCAGACTGACCGTAACGCTGCCACACTGGATGTCATCGATGTGGATATGGAAATAATCGGACATGAAAGGATTTTTGGAGTAAATATCCAAAATATGCTGCCGGATTTCTTCCGGCGTTTTGAGTTGCTTGACTTCCGTTTCGCTCATGGAAAAGACCTCTTTTCTTTAGGGTTCTCAGGTTGCTCAGGTTTCTTAAGGTTCTCAGGTTGAATCATGCCGCTGTTGTACGTCGTCATTTTGCTCATTAGTGATTGTGCAGAATGATGTAACGGCATAGTTTAATTCTATTTTCTATATGATACTTGCTGATAAAGAATATTTCAAATGAAAAATATGTGAGTCGTTTTCGTCCACTGTAAACTGTTCACATTTCCAGTCACCAGTCACTAGTCACCAGTCAACCGATACCGTATAATATAAAAGAATAAACATATCCGGAATAGTCCGGAATAGTAATGCAGTTAAGGTACTATTCTATATGAGAGAATAGCGGGATATATCTCATTTGAGAATCCTGAGAAACTTGAGAAACCTGAGCAACCTGTAATAACGAACGGAGTTCATTCTATGTTTCGCTTAACGTAATGGCATTACTAGAAAAGGAGGTATTATGTTTCACGCAACGACGATTTTAGCAGTGAAGAAAGATGGACATACCGCTGTCGCTGGGGACGGACAGGTCACCATGGGCAATGCGGTGATTATGAAAAATACAGCTCGCAAGGTGCGCCGGCTTTACCATGGCAAGGTCATTGCTGGCTTTGCCGGTTCTGTGGCCGATGCGTTTGCGCTGTTTGATAAATTTGAAGCGAAACTGTCCGATTGCAATGGCAATCTGCTTCGGGCTGCTGTGGAATTTGCCAAGGACTGGAGACGGGATCGGGTGCTGCAGAAATTGGAAGCACTGCTCATCATGACCGATGGGGAGCATTTATTTCTAGTATCTGGCAGCGGCGAAGTAATTGAACCGGATGATGGTATCCTGGCTATCGGCAGCGGCGGAAATTATGCGCTGGCAGCCGCGCGGGCTTTGGTGTCTGTGACAGATTTGTCTGCCCGGGAAATCGCAGAGAAGTCTTTGCATATTGCCGCTGATATTTGCGTCTATACCAATCATAATGTCATTGTGGAGGAAATTTGATGGAAGAATTAACACCTCGTAAAATTGTAGAATACCTGGACCACTATATCGTAGGGCAGCAGGCCGCTAAGAAATCAGTGGCAGTGGCCCTTCGAAATCGCTGGAGAGCCGGACAGTTGGCACCGGAACTGGCGAAAGAAATCAGTCCGAAGAATATTCTCCTCATCGGACCGACCGGCGTGGGCAAAACAGAAATTGCACGGCGCATCGCCACTTTGGTAAAAGCGCCTTTCGTGAAAGTGGAAGCTACCAAGTACACCGAAGTGGGCTATGTGGGCCGTGATGTGGAATCTATGATTCGTGACCTAGTAGAAGAAGCGGTTCGTCTGGTGAAGAAAGAAGAAGCGTCTCTTCATGGAAAAGATGCCGACGAAGAAGCCATTCGCCGCATTGCAGAAATCATGTGGCCCACGAAAAAGGCAGAAACCAGAAGTCCTATGGATATCATCTTTGGAGAAAAGAAAGATGATAAGCCCATGGATGCAGGTGAAAAGGAGCGGAGAGAGCAGCTGATAGAACGGATTCGCAATGGCGAATTGGATGACCGCCAGATTACCATCGAAGTGGAAGATAAAGGAAATACCACCAGTGGGAACAATGAACAGGCCAATCAGATTGCCAGTATGCTCTCTTCCATGATGCCAAAACAGATGAAAAAGAAAAAAGTGACAGTCCGTCAGGCCAAAACGATTTTGGCAGAAGCTGCTGCTGACGAAATGGTGGATATGGAATACGTAAAAGACAAAGCCATCCATGCGGCAGAAGAACGGGGCATCATTTTCATTGATGAAATCGATAAAATTGCAGGCCGCACCGGGGCGTCTGGCGGTCCTGATGTATCCCGCGAAGGGGTACAGAGAGACATCCTTCCTATCGTAGAAGGGGCCACCGTGAAAACTAAGTATGGACAGGTGAAAACCGACCATATCCTTTTCATGGCAGCTGGTGCGTTCCATGTGTCTAAACCCAGTGATCTCATTCCAGAATTGCAAGGCCGCTTCCCCATTCGAGTAGAACTGTCCAGTTTGACAGAAGAAGACCTTCGGAAAATTCTGACCGAACCACGGCAGGCACTGATTCGCCAGTACACTGCCCTTTTGGAAACCGAAGGAGTGAAAGTGACCTTCACCGAAGATTCTTTGTCGACCATCGCTGAAATTGCTTCTCGGGTGAATGCAGAAACCGAAGATATTGGCGCTCGTCGCCTCTATACCATTCTGGAGCGAGTCCTGGAAGAACTTTCCTTTGAAGCACCGGACTTGGAAAACAAAGACGTCACCATTGATGGCAACTACGTCAGAAATAAACTGGGGCAGATTACAGAAAATATTGATATTTCGAATTATATATTGTAAATACAAAAACGGTTAGCGTGAGCTGGCCGTTTTTAGGTGGTAAAAAGGGTTAGCCCTGCGGGCAGATTATACCCAATGTAGTCGCTCTTTTAATAAAACAATGGGACCGCTATCGAAAGGTTATAAAAGGTTATGGGATTACCAGATGAGTCATAACCCTTTATAACCTTTTGACAGCGGTTCCATCGTTTTGTTAAAAAGGCGGTTTCATTGTGGGTATAACCTGCCCGCAGGGCTAACCTTTTGAAAAAAAGAAAACGTTATGCAACAAAAATGTCAATCATGATAAATAAAAGTGTTGACCAATGGTTTACAACTGATTATAATGTAGGAAATATGAACATAGAGTGACTGGTGACTAGTGGCTGGAATGCATTTTCCTAGTCACCAGTCACTAGTCACTAGCTACTAAATAGGAGGCAATATATGAGAAATGAAATTTTGGATTATTTCCGCAAGGCCAATGGGGCTTTTGTATCGGGGGAACAAATTTCAAAAGATTTAAATGTATCTCGTACAGCGATTTGGAAACATATCAACGTGCTGAAGGAAAGAGGATATATTTTTGAATCCAGCACCCGAAAGGGGTATCGGCTCATTTATGCGCCGAAGGTGCTGACCCCGCTGGAATTGGAAAGTGTACTCCATACCAAGACCTTTGGCCGCCATGTGGTATATTTTGAAACCACCACATCCACCAATGACCAGGCGAAAAAAATCGCTAGAGAAGGGGCTGAAGAAGGTACCATTGTTATTGCAGAAGAACAGACCGGTGGTCATGGTCGCTTGAGTCGTCACTTCTGCTGTCCTTTTGCCAAGGGTATCTGGTTTACTTTGATTCTCCGTCCGAAATTCTTCCCTATGGAAGCATCGAAATGTACCCTTTTGGCAGCTGTCGGTGTTTGCCGAGGCATTCGCCGTCTGGGACTGACCGATGCAGGCATCAAATGGCCTAATGATATTTTGTATCATGGCAAGAAATTGGTAGGTATCTTGACAGAAATGTCTGCTTCCATGGAAAAGATCGATTATATCACCATGGGCATTGGCATCAATACGGGCATTAAGAAAAATGAATTCCCAGAAGATTGCCGCGAAACAGCCACTTCTTTCCTGAACGAAGGCATCGATGTATCTCGTAAGGAACTGCTGGCAGCTATCCTGGCAGAACTGGAAAAAGAATACGAAATCGCACAGACCCAGGGATTTGATAAGGTTCTGGAAGATTGGAAATCCTTGTCCGTCACCATTGGACAGGAAGTTCGTGTCATTTTCAGTGATGACAACTATACAGGCAAGGCCATTGACATCGATAAAGATGGTTGTCTCCTAGTTGATACTGGCAAAAAAGTGGAACGAGTCCTGGCAGGGGATGTACACATCCGTCCCGCTGATGCGCCGATTCCGAAGAAATAAGTGCTAGTAGACAGTAGACAGTTAACCGTCAACAGTCAACAGTCAACTGTTAACCAAATTAGAAAGGAAGTTTTTATTTTGGAAAGAGGACAAATGCATCATATGGTAAGTGCCGCTTTATTTGCCGGCATTATGGCCATTTTGTCACAGTTTACATTTCCTATCGGCGCGGTACCGATTACGCTTCAAAGTTTCGTCTGTGCATTGGCCGGAGGCGTACTGGGACGGAAATGGGGTGCCATTTCCATTGCTCTTTGGCTGTTCCTGGGCGTTGTGGGCGTACCTGTTTTGACCATGGGAAAGGCAGGACCTGGAATTTTCTTTTCCCCTGTAGGCGGCTATTATATAGGCTTTGTCCTTATGGCATGGATCAGCGGTTTCCGTTTGGCAGAAAAAGGTCATTTCCTTCGCCAAATTTCTTCCGCCACGTTAGGACTCATTGCCTGCTATGTCCTGGGAACCATTTGGTTTATGGCCTATTTCCAGTATGGCCTTGCCAAAGAAATGCCCCTTTGGACCGCTCTCACCATGACTGCATTCCCATTTATTCCATTTGATTTGGTGAAAGTCGTTCTGGGCGTGGTATTGGGAACAAGAATTAGACAGTCCTTGAATCAGGCGGGATTTTATGAAGTCAAAGGAAATCATGTTTGATTTCAACTGTCATTTAAATAATAGCCAGAAAAGGGTAGCCCTTTGGGCGGGGGGTACTTTATGGAATTCTGCTTTCTAACAATGGAATGATTCGGCTACAGAAAAGGTTATAAAAGGTTATGGGATTATCGGATTAGTCATAACTTTTTATAACCTTTTATATATTCGTACCATTCCATTGTTAGTAAGAAGAATCTTATAGAGTATAACCTGCCCGAAGGGCTACCCTTTTGGGGAAAATGAGTTTTTGCTTTTTGAGATCTATTTCATATATTTTCTGTTATCAATCAAACTATTCATATCAAAAAATAGAAGAAATTTTTCTAAATGACTTGACAGAATGGAAACTTTGTTGCATTATACTCATGACGCAAATCAGACTATTAGAATTTTAATGGTTTGCACTAGAAAATGGGAATGAAATTTCAAGTTAGGGAAACACTGATTTAATCATTATTTGGAATGAATCTTGAATTTTTATTCAAAACGAGGAAAGGAAATCTGCGAATAGCGAGCTATGTAAGAATTTTCTTGACGGTGTTTTGGATAAAATTTCATATAATTCCAGATGCTTTGATTAAATTAGCGTTTCCCTGGGGAAGCAGTTCGGATTCATTCTTGTTTTCGTCAATCAAATTATGGCGATGGCCATGTATTGGAGGAGATTCGAATGCTTCTTGCTTTTGATGTAGGAAATACGAATATTGTGTGTGGTGTCTATAAAGACAGAAAGCTGATCAAGCACTGGCGTGTGGCAACCGATGCCCTGCAGACCGCGGATGGCTATGCGGCTCTTTTGGGAACTCTGTTCCGCTTGAACGGTCTGGAATTTTCTGAAGTGGAAGATATCATTATTTCTACCGTAGTTCCGCCGATCATTCCGATTTTGGAAACCATGTCTCAGCGTTATTTTCATACCAAACCGATTCTGGTAGGACCGGGAATCAAAACGGGACTGAATATTTTATATGATAATCCGAAAGAATTGGGCGCTGACCGTATCGTTAATGCAGTAGCTGCCATTGCGGAATACGATTGCCCTCTCATTGTTATTGATATGGGGACAGCTACGACATTCTGCGTCATCGATAGCAAAGGAAATTACTTGGGCGGCGCTGTGGCACCGGGGATTGGTATTTCTATGGAAGCCCTGTTCCAGAGAGCTTCTAAATTGCCACGTATCGAACTGGTGAAGACACCTAGCGTGATTTGTAGAAATACCGTTTCTGCTATGCAGGCCGGGATTTACTACGGCTTCGTAGGACAGATTGATGAAATTGTCAATCGCATCAAACAGGAATTGAAAGAATCGAACGTGAAAGTCATTGCCACCGGCGGATTGGCTACTTTGATTGCCAAGTCTTCCAAAACCATCGATGTGGTAGACCCGATGTTGACATTGAAGGGTCTTCTTGTTCTCTACGAAAAAAATAAGAAATAAGTTTGTAGTAAGCAGCAAACAGTTGGCTGTTAGCAGTAAAATATATACCGCTAACTGTCAACTGCGTACTGCTAACTTAAATTTTATCTTGAAATTTGAAGAACTATCGTTTATAATTACTTTCACATGGCCGGTTAGTCAAACGGTTAAGACGCTGCGTTCTCAGCGCAGAGAGTATGGGTTCGAATCCCATACCGGTCACCAAAGAATGGGGAGCACATTTTGTGCTCCTTTTTGATTTGTATTGTAGCGGTGGGACGGCTAGAGTTTATGGGTTGCTAAAGGTTTTGAAGGCTCTAGGGAAACGCTAGCGTTATCATCTCATTTGGGGAACGTGAGAACCTTAGGAACCTTCAGTACCTTTTGAACCTTTTTATCAAAAGGAATCATCACATATTCTCTTGACCATATAGAAAAGGAGGGGACATACACATGTCACAGGCGGATTCACTTCGGACATTATCCGACAAAGAAGTTCGTCAGACCATTATGGTTTCTGCCTTAGGGGCGGCTTGCATCGGTGGCAGTGCCACCTTGGTATTTCCTTTTTTGCCATTGTTTTTACTAGAAGTGGGAGCTACGGAAGACAATGTGGCTCTTTGGAATTCTATTATTGTATCGGGCATGTTTGTCATGGGCGCTATTGTGATGCCTATTTGGGGCGCACTGGCCGATCGGTTTGGCATGCGGAAAATGATTCTACGAGCTGCGGCTTGTTTGTCTATTTCCTATTTCTTATCCTACTTTGCACAGTCGCCGTGGGAGCTCCTGGGTGCACGAATATTTCAAGGATTTTCTTTTGGGTTCATTCCTATTTCCCAGGCCCTTCTTTCAGAAGTGGCAGGCAGTCACGCAGGAACAGCCATTGGTATTCTTCTTGGTGGCAGAAGTGCTGGTACTATGATGGGGCCATTCTTGGGCGGCGTGCTGGGAGCTATGGTGGGCCTTCGGCTTCCTTTTTTGCTGGCAGCTGTGATTGATCTCGTGGCATTTGCTTTGGTTTTTCTCTTCGTAAAAGAACCTCCCAAAGCGGCAAAAAAGAAAAAACAGAAGAAAGGCATTTTGGCTTCATTCCGAGAAGTGTCTCATAATAAAGATTTTATGAAACTCATTGGACTTATGATTATCAACCAGTGTGCTATGCTCATTATCAATCCTCTTATTGCCGTCCACGTGATGGAACTCACCGGTGGCAGAGGCAATGCGGTCCTGGAATCTGGTCTGATTTGTGGGGCCGCTGGGATTGCTGGTGTACTGGCAGGGCCGTTCTGGGGGCGCTTTGGCGAAAGAAAAGGCTTCTATCTGGCTATGATGGTGTCTTTCTTAGGCGCGGGGCTCTTTTCTGGCTTGCAATACTTGGCACCGACAGTCTTTCTTTTCGGTTTGGGACAATTTGGTTTTGGATTTTTCACCACCGGCGGCATGACATCCATTGCTGGGGCTATTCCAGAAGTTATACGGCCGGAAGAACGAGGCAGTGCGTTTGGTATCAATGCAGCGGCTATGAATATAGGTAACTGTATGGGACCGCTTTTGGGTGGCGGCATTGCCACCCTTTTCGGAGAAATGGCACCTGTTTTCATGATTTCCTGTGCCATACAGATTTTGGCGGCAGGAATGATATTTCTAAAAATAAGGAATGAGAAATGAAGGTGGAGGCGCATAGAAATAAGAAGCGACCAAATCTTAAAAAAGGTTAGCCCTTCGGGTAGGGTATATTCTATGAATACGGCTTTCTAACAAAACAAGAATACAAATAGCAAAAAGGTTATAAAAGGTTATGCATGTATCGTCTGTACATAACCCTTTATAACCTTTTTAGCTATCGGATCATTATTTTGTTAAAGAGCAGAACTCATAGAGTGTAACCCGCCCGAAGGGCTAACCTTTTTATATAACGGTATTTTCAAATCATGTTATGCTAACATTTTTGTTAGAAGAAATATTGAACTAGCACCATATAACTCACCGTACCCAGTGCCATGGAGAGAAGCATTTGCCGTTTCCATATATGGACAGCGGTGGTGAGGAGAAGGGAAATGATTTCTGGTAGGCCATGGGAATCGCTTGTGAATGACACGTCTTTTAGGCAATAGACCACGAGAAGAGCAAAGACGGCAGAGGGGAGGGCTTTGCCTAAATATTTCACATAGGGTGGTAAATCACTGCCTGGTTTAAAGCACAAAAAAGGAAGAAAACGAGTGATCATAGTGGCAATGGCACAGATGAGGATGGTCAATGCTTGTTCGTAGAATGGCATGTCTGTCATAAGAAACCACCTGCCTTTTCAATGGGTTTTCTGCAAACTGTAATGATAAGGAGCATGCCTACCATAGCGGGGATGATAAAGGATTCTTTTCCAAACAAATATAGACTGGCGATAGAGCAAACCAGACCGATGAGCGCGGTGTAATGCTTTTTCTCCTTGAGCCACTGCTCCAGGAAAATAACGAGAAATAGGGTGGTCATGACAAAGCTCAATCCTTTGGTATTGAATTGAATCAAAGAGCCCAATAGTCCACCGATGGCAGCACCAGAAACCCAGTAGAAATAGTTAAGAAAAGAAATCCAGAAATAATACCAACTTCTGTCAATGTGATACGGAATGGTGGCGGTGTAATTTAATGCAAAGGTTTCATCGCACATCATAAAAATAATGAACGGCTTTTTCCAACCGGCTCCTTTGTATTTCTCTAGCATGGATAATCCATAAAATAAATGGCGGGCCTGCACCGTAAATGCAATGAGAAAGGTTTGCCATGGGGCAAAGGGGGAAAGCAATAAAGATACGGTGATGAATTCCAGGGAACCACCAAAAATAATCATGGCCATCGCCATCGGATAGAGGGGAGAAAATCCTAAGGTATGCATGTAGAATCCATAAGCAAATGCGACAAACCAGAATCCTGCAAATATAGGAATCGTCACTGGAAACGCTTCCTGCAATGCCATCCAGGGGGCATTGTTTCTATTCATATATAGTCTCCTTTGTTTTTCGTAAATTACGTATAAAAACAGTTGGCATAGTATTTCTATAATAAACGTAGATATAAAAAAATACAAGGCCCATCAATCAGTAACAACTCACGACCAATTTGTGCTATAATTTGGCTATCATATGAAATGTGATACTTGGTTATTCGGTGATTAGTGATGGTTGTTCATTAGATTTCTAGTTACCAGTCACGATTTACCAGTCATCTAGCTTAATAAAAAAGGAGAATATGGTATGAATAGAGAGCCTAAACGCAAGTGGATGATGCTGATTCTCATTTTGCTTTTGGCAGCAGCCATTGCAGTGGGAACATCCAATCTTTGGAAAGAAGCAGGAAAAGACTCTTTTGAAAAAGGGTATGTGGCGGTGGTTCGCATCGATGGTGCCATTTACGGCGGACCAGATACAGATTCTGTCCTTGGTGGTGGCAGTGGATCCTCTAGTGAAGAAATCATGCGACAACTGCAAGAGGCACGGAAAGATCCTCAGGCCAAAGCCATTTTGGTACGCATCAATAGCCCTGGCGGTTCCACCGGTGCCACCCAAGAAATTGCGGAAGAAATGGATAAAATCAGAAGTAGCAAAAAGCCAATCATTATTTCCATGGGCGATATGTGCTGCTCCGCTGGATATTGGCTCGCCAGCAAGGGAAATTATATTTTCGCCTCTCCTGCCACCATGACAGGTAGCATTGGTGTGTACATGGATTACAATAACATTGAAGACCTGATGGATAAAGTGGGCGTCAAAAATGATAAAATCAAAAGTGGGGCTCACAAAGATATCCTTTCCATGTATCGTCCTATGACAGGGGAAGAACGGGATATGCTGCAGACCATGGTCAATGATATTTATCACCAGTTTGTTCAGACCGTGGCAGATGGTCGCCATATGGATGAAGAAAAGGTCAAATCCATTGCGGATGGTCGCATTTTGACAGGAAAACAGGCACAAGATTTGGGATTGGTAGATGCTATGGGCAATTATTATGATGCGCTCAATTATGCGGCCAGCAGCGGCGGTATTTCTGGTGAAAATGTGCCTACCAAGTCCTATGGTAGAAATAGTATGTCTCTCCGCGGTATTTTGCAGGGGGAGGCCCAAAATGCAGCCGAAGCAGCAGGACGCACCATGGCAGAAAGTATGAAAAAAGCCATGATGGAATCCAATGAACCGGTTGTAAAATAATAGAGGAGGCACTTGTGTCTCTCTGAGGCAATGTCATTAAGTTAAGGATTTGCATTAGTAGATATGATTCCGTTGGTGGTAACAGGTTGCTCAAGTTTCTAAGGGTTCTCAGGTTGCTCAGGTTCTCCGAATGTGCCGATAGACGCTAGCGTCATTAGCTCATTCG
>CAKQBK010000067.1 GCA_934216155.1 uncultured Dialister sp. | reverse complement strand
CTGCCCAAGGGCGCTCCAAACTGGTCGTCAAAGTCAGCCATCTATGGGAAATATAACGGAAGGACCGTGTTTTTGTCTTGTGGGTGTTGCATGTTGTTGGTTGATAGTTGTTTGTTAGGATGCTAGCGTGATTATCGCTTATCTTTTTCAACTGGAAATGCCGCTAGCAAGTATTTTCTGTAGAAATGGATAAGGTCCAATCATCCCTATAGACATCTATCAACCAGGAGAGGAAATGTTGTCCTTCTTGATCACGTTTGGTTTCTTTTGCCTATTGCCTCTAGAGTTCATTCCAATAGGTCAATTTCATCCAAATCGTCCTAGGTAGAAGTTCTGATTTTTCCCCCTCCATATATTAAAATTGCATCAGACCGGTAAAATCATACCTACTGAATTTATGTTTGTATGAAATAGATGGTATGCGTTATTAGTTGTTGGAATGCAAACAACCAACAATTAACTAACCAATAACCAATACTTGACGAATATGAGAATTACTGGTAAAATTGAACAAGTTGATGTAAGGGGGCCTATAGCTCAGTTGGTTAGAGCAGGCGGCTCATAACCGCCCCGTCCCAGGTTCGAGTCCTGGTGGGCCCACCAGGAGATAGTGCACATGTAGACTGTACAGGTTTGCATGTGCTTTTTTATTGCGAAAATTCAAAAAATATTTTTCAATGACAGGAGCTGTCCCATGCGTTTGGTATACTATACATAGTTGATAGAGATGGATTATGTTGGGGGTTCTGTCGGGTTTAAGGTTTAGGGTTTAAGGTTTTTAGTTCTGCATTTAAACCTTAAACCAATGACTTTTTCAAAATGCTCTATTTGTAAATAATGGACTCGGAAAGTAAACCTTAAACCTATAGTATAAATTTGAGCATATTTACATTTGTTGATTGAGTTGTAAAAGAAATAAGCAAGAACCAAAAATAATCTCTAGATAGAGTTTAGAAAGGAGCACTTCAAAATGAAAATTGGATTCTTGGGAAAGAAGAAGGATATGGCTGTACAGCCAGAGTACCCGGATTATACAAAGAAACAGGTAGAAAAGAAAATGCCTCGCAGGTCGGTGGTGCAGGTGTATTTCTCTGATAGCGGCATGTCATTGGCCTATTATAATGACCGGTTCGATTTGGAGGAAGGCGATCTGGTCTATGTAGATGGAAAGCTGGCCGGGCAGTTGGGCCAAGTGACAGAGGTGAATTACAATTTCAAAATCAATTTGTCTCGGTACAAACGGGTCATTGCTCTGGTGGATACCACGGTGCATGGCGAGTTTTTTATGACACCCCGATATGTGATGACGTTTATCCCGCAAACGCTGTCTCCTTCTCAAGTGGTCAGATGGTTCAAAGCACCGCCTACGGAGGAAGATACGTTTGTCTCGGGCAGTGATGGCAGTTCGTTTCCTTTGGACCAGATGGAGGAGCTGGAGATGAGCTCTGCCATTAAGGGGCGGGGATATAACTATTACTTGGGCCATCATGTGAAATATCTGTGCTTGGATGGAACCAGGGGCTATGCCATTGTACAGGGGACGGAGCCTTATGAGGTGGAGTTTCAATATGCGGATGGACAGATTTCCGAGCTGACTTGTACCTGCTTCTGCAGCTATCATTGCAAGCATGAGTATGCAACGCTATTGGTACTGCAGGATATCCTGAAAGAAATAGAGAACTCCTTCGAGGAAGACTATGAGAAATCGGGGTACTTTGCTTGTATGGATAAGAGGACTTTTGTTTCGGAAGCCATTATGAGTAAGGAGAAGGGGAAGTTGGTGCTGTGAGTGGTGGGGGGATGTAGTGCGTAATTATAGACAGGGTAGCCCTTCGGGCAGGTTATAATTCTGTAAATTTCTTTTTACTATCATATTTGATGTATCGCTAATGAAAAGGGTATAAAAGGTTATGGGAATTGACGTGTTCAAATACCCTTTCATAACCCTTCATACCCTTATTACCTATCTATGGCAATCTATGTTAGAAATAGGGAACAGCAGAATAGTAACCTAAAAACACCTTCATAAAAGTGAAGGTGTTTTTTATCAGATCACTCTGGCCCCAGGGTGTCTCTTTTTTCATTTCTATGGGCCATGTAGTTGGCCATTTTTTTACCGGCCCGGCTGACTTTTTGGCTGGTGTTTTTGAATTTGTGCATGGTGGTGGAGCGGGAGCGGATGTTGGGTTTCATATCCGGGTTGATATTGCCTCGTTTCACCGAAGTGGCACGAATTTTTTCTGGCTGCAGGGAGTTCCGAAGCACTGCCATGGTTTTCGCTGGCAGGATGTCCAGGTCAAAGCTATAAATATCGACAGCGGCGTAGCCTAGCTGGGGGTAGGCGTGGACGCAGATGTGAGATTTCTCGCCGTAAGCTGCCACGGTGATTTCATCATCGGTTTCATGGAAGAAGGTGTCATTCACTTTCATGCCGATATTGGCAGCGGCCTGGTTCATGGCGGTGATCAGTGCTTTGGAAGAGGTGATTTCTTCCTGTATGCATCCGTAGCAGTCCACTAATAAATGTTTTCCAATATAATTATCCATAGTGCCTTTCCTTTTCTTAACGATATAATATACGTTTATTATAACAGATGGGAACGGTTTCTGCATAGGTTTCATTTTTGAACACTGGTGGCTGGTGACTAGTAGCTAGTACTTGGTCGTTAATTCGCTTTCGCTGAAAAAGTGCGTAGTGAGGAGTGCGTAGTGCGGAGTGGTGGAAGGGGCGCACAAAATTTGGAAGCGCCCCCATACCCTCTTTTATAAAACTAAAATCGATATAAGGCTATTTGCCAAAACTTGTAGAAACCTGTGTACTAGTCAAAGGGCTCTCAAGGTTCTCAGGCTCCCCGAACGAAATGATAATGCTAACGTTAATTGGCACATTCGAGAAACCTGAGTAACTTGAGCGACCTGAGCAATCTGAGAACCTTGTAACCTATAGCGGAGGCATATTAACTGACGCAAAACAATACGGTGCCTAATTCCTAGGGCCTAGCTACTAATCCCTAACATCCCAGTCACCAGTCACCAGTCACTAGTCACTAGTCACTAGTCACCCAAACTGCATAAATTATCATTTTCGCTGCAAAAACCGTTGACCTTATGCAAAAAATGCTTTACAATGAAAGAACAGAATATACATATTATGCAAGTCATTTATGCAGAAAGGACTATTGGCTATGAAACGATATAGAATCATGAAAATCAAAGAAATCATCCAGAATCAGGTGATTGAGACCCAGGAAGAGCTGGCGGAAGCATTGAAGAAGGAAGGCATTGTGGTCACCCAGGCTACGGTATCTCGTGATATCAAAGATCTAATGCTCATGAAGGTGCCTTACAAGGATGGACATTATCGGTATGCCCTGGCCAGTGAAAAGCCGAATATGCTCTCTAAGAATCACACTGCCATTTTGTTCCAGGAAGCGGTCATTAAGATGGACTATGCGCTGAATCAGGTGGTGCTGCATACCCTGCCGGGGTCTGCTTCTTCTGTAGCATTTGCTATCGACCATGCCAGAAATGAAGAAATCATTGGCACTTTGGCTGGCGATGATACGGTGCTCATTATTGTGAAAACACCGGAAGATGCACCGCTTTTGATTAAAAAGATTCAGGGCATGCTGAAAAATTGAGGTGATACGGTATGTTGCAGAGCTTACATATCGTCAATTTTGCCATCATTGAAGACACGGTGATCGATTTCAGTCATGGGGTCACTATTTTCACCGGTGAGACCGGGGCAGGGAAGTCTATTCTCATCGATGCCCTGGCGGTTCTGATTGGCCGGCGGGCACGGACCGATTTGATTCGCACAGGAAGCGATTTCTTCAAAGTGGAAGGCGTTTTCTATGGGGACGATGAAACTATCCAGGAATTGAAGAACGCTGGCATTGAATCCGATGGCAATCAAATCATTATTTCCCGTAAGCTGAATAAAAGCGGAAGAGGGATTTGCACCATCAATGGCAGTTTCTGCACCGTGAAGCAGCTGCAAGTGATTGGGAAGAAATTGGTTCGTCTCCACGAGCAGAATGACAATATGGAACTGCTTTCCATTCCTTTCTGTGAACGTATGGTGGATTCTGGCACGCCGGAAGTGATCGAAGCCTACCAGTCGTACCAGGATTCGTACAAGGAATGGAAGCGGCTGAAAGATGCCCTGGAAGATTACGATGAAAGAAAGCAGGAGCGGGAGCGTCGGCTGGATACGCTGGAATGGGAATTAAATCAAATTTCCGCTGCTGGATTGCACCAGGGGGAAGATGAAGAAGTAGAGAAGAAACTGTCGGTGCTGCAGAATCATGAACGGATTTTCCGCTCTGTTCACGATGCCATTGATTCTTTGACCGCCGATGGGGGCCCTCAGGATGCCATTGGGGAAGCGGTGAAGGAAATTTCTTCTGTGTCCCGCTTTGATGAGAATTTAGATGCCTTTGTGGAATCTTTGAATTCTGCTTCCTATGCCTTGGAAGATGCCATTGGTGGCATGGAATCCTATATTTCCGATACTGATTTTTCTGAAGAAGAACTGGTGAATTTGCAGGATCGGGATGAAATCATCCAGGAAATGAAAAGGAAATATGGCCCAGAGCTGTCGGACGTGCTGGCCTATGAAGAAAAGGCCCAGGAAGAATATGCGTCTTTGAAAGAAATCATTTATGACAACGATGGATTCCGCAAAAATTATGAAGAACTGACCCAGGTGCTTTTGAAAAAAGCGGAATCATTGAACGCCCTGCGCCGGATTTCTTCCAAACAGATTCTGACACAGGTCTTAGAGTCTCTTCATGACATGGGGATGGAAAATGCCCGCATGGAGCTCCATCTGTTGCCATCGAAACTGCCGGTGCCTAATGGGGCGGCAGAAATGGAATTTTACTTCTCTGCCAATCCAGGGGAACCGCTTCGCAGCATGAGAGACACCGCGTCCGGCGGGGAAATTTCTCGTATCGCCCTGGCCATTGAAATGGTGATTTCCAATATGCTACAACAGCAGACCTTGATTTTCGATGAAATCGACGTAGGAATCAGCGGGAAAGTGGGGCTCCAGGTGGCTAGAAAAATCAGTCTTCTGTCTAAACAGATTCAGGTGCTTTGCATCACCCACCTGCCGCAGACTGCTTGCGCGGCCGATCGGCATTATAAGATTGTGAAATTCATCTCCGAAGGCCGCACCGCTACCAAGGCGGTATTGCTGGATGAAAAACAGCACTTAGAAGACGTGGCCCAGATGATTTCTGGCACCGAAGATTCCAAGAGCGCTTTGGATTCCGCCCAGGAAATGAAGAAGATGGTGAAGGCGTAATAGCGGTTTGTTCACATGGATGGCTAATGGATAGATAAAAGGTTATAAGGGTTATGGATTAAGGGTATGTTTCAACAGATAAACCTTAAACCAATAGCACTTTTCAAATCAGCTAGTTGTGCATGATGAACTCGGAACGTAAACCATAAACCAAAACAAAAAGACTTGACCTCATACTCATCTACGAGGTCAAGTCTTTTTGTTTTGAGAAAGGAAATGGGATATTTCCTAGTCACCAGTCCCTAGTCACCAGTCACCAGAAATTAATAGTTTTCCGCTTTGATAGCGAAGAAGCTCTGGGGATGACCGCATACGGGGCATTCTTCCGGTGCTTCTACGGATTCGCAGGTGTAGCCGCAGTTAGCGCACATCCACAGTTTCTTTTCGCCTTTTTTGAATACCTGTTCATTTTCTACATTAGCCAGGAGCAGTTTGTAACGAGCTTCGTGCTGTTTTTCGATTTCGCCGACTTTGGAGAGAAGGAATGCGATCTGCGGGAATCCTTCTTTTTCAGCGGTAGCAGCGAATTCTGGGTACATAGAGGTCCATTCGCCATTTTCGCCTTCAGCAGCCATTTTCAGGTGTTCAGCGGTGGTTTTCTTCAGGTCGCCGACGAGCCAGAACCACAGTTTAGCATGGGCTCTTTCGTTAGCACCGGTTTCTCTGAAAATGTCAGCGATCTGACGGGAGCATTTCGGGTCTTTTTCTGCTTCAGCAGCAAAGAGGTTGTATTTTACATGAGCCTGGGATTCACCAGCGAAGGCAGCACGGAGATTCTTTTCAGTCTGGGTGCCTTTCAAACGTTTCATTTCTTCTAAAACTTTTGCTTCTTCCATTTTATATTCTCCTTATTTTACAATGCAGGACATCGGAATCGATGGTACGGAGTGAAGATAAAGAACGACTTTTTCTGTATTCTTCACATTCCTGCTTGATAATTTCAGTATAGGATAATTTTTCATCTTTGTCAAATGTAGGGATTTCTTCGGAAGCAACCTAAAAATGGGGGACAGGTTGCTTAGGTTACTCAGGTTACTCAGGGTTCTTAAGGTACTAAAGGTTCTGAAGGTTCTAAAGGTTTCTCGAATGTGCCTATAGACGTCGGAGGCATTTGAAGAAGGGGCGTAACGGGATGATTCTTTAAGCCTTTACCGCTGGTGCTGCTGAGATTTCTCCACTCAGAAGCACATCTCATTTCATATCTATTTTTCATTCCAGACGAATACGACCGGTCGAAATGACGGTTTCCGTCGGAGGCACATTTGAGACCCGGACCGGCAGGAGAAGGTATCGTCGAGCATGTTTGTGATGATCATGGCGAAGTATATCGCAGGTTGTTCAGGCTACTTAAGGGTTCTGAAGGTTCTAAGGGTACAAAGGGTTCTCACGTTCCTCGAATGAGCCGATAGACACTAGCGTTATTCTCTCATTCAGGGCCCCTCAGAACCTTCAGAACCCTATTTCCTATTTCCTAATCCCTAATCCCTAGTCCCTAGTCACGAGTCACGAGTCACCCAAAAGCCATTAAAAATGAATTAAAATCATAGAAATACAAAAAAGCTATACCAAAAAGTGATGGAATCATATATAATCAAACTAGAAAAATGACAAAAACTTGATGTATTTTTACAAAACTTTACATAGACTTTACATTGAGAGGGTAACATAGAATCATACGTACTGAGTTTGTAAAATGGAGGATGCCATGTTCAGTCTGGTTAATAAGCATGAAGAATTTTTTGATTTTCTCGTAACCAATTCGGAATATTTCCACAAGGGAACTTTGATGGCCCGGGAAGTATTGCAGGACCCATCGAAGCTGGAAAAGTATTCTAAGGAAGTAAAAAATCTGGAACACGCTGCGGATCGTGTGACTCATGATATTTCTGCCAAGATGCGTCATGTATTTATTACACCAATTGATAGAGAAGATTTTTTTATGCTCACCAGTACATTGGATGATTGTGTGGACGACGTGCAGGATGTGGTACTGAGTTTGAAACTATACCATGCAGGGATTGGCTGGGAATTGCCGATTCGCATGGCGGACATCCTGGTGGAAATGTCGGAAGAAATGATTGTCCTGTTCCGTCTTTTAAAGGATATCGATAAGAATGAAGTGGAAATTGGGCAGCGTACCCGGAAGCTCAATTCTTTGGAAAGCGAAGGCGATGCGGTATATCGCCAGGCCATTTCGGAGCTCTTTGAAGGGGGCCACGATGTGATGGACATCATCCGCTGGAAGGAAATCATGGAGGCCATGGAAGATACGGCCAATCGGGCGGAGAAGGTGGCGAACCTGATTAAAGAGGTGGTCATGAAGTATGCCTGATATTTACCTGGTGGGGCTCGTTATATTTCTGGCGCTTTGCTTTGATTTTATCAACGGCTTTCACGATACGGCCAATGCCATTGCTACTTCGGTAGCGACTCGTGCTTTGAGTCCTAAAGTGGCAATTATCATGTCTGCTTTTCTGAACTTTTTGGGAGCTATGATTTCCACCGGGGTGGCGAAAACCATCGGTGGGGAAATCGTCACGTCTCCTCATATGGTAGACTCGGTGGTGCTCATTGCCGCTTTGTCTGCTGCGATTATTTGGAATTTATTTACCTGGTGGATTGGCATGCCATCCAGCTCTTCCCATGCGCTGATTGGTGGTGTCCTAGGGGCGGTTATCATCTCCTATGGCACCGGTGCCATCCATGTGGAAGGGGTACTGACCATCGTTATTGGTCTGGTGTGCTCTCCGATTGTGGCCATGTTCATGGGTTACGTGATCATGACGCTCCTGTTTGTGCTTTTTAGAAATATGGGCAAATCGAAGGTCAATTACATTGCTACGCACATTCAGGTGGTGTCTGCCGCATTGATGGCTTTCTCCCACGGTTCTAACGATGCACAGAAATCCATGGGGATCATCACCTTGGCACTTCTTTCTGGCGGTTACATCGGTGCGCTGGAAGTGCCCTGGGAAGTCAAAATTGCCTGTGCGGTGGCTATGTGCGCCGGAACCAGTGTGGGCGGCTGGCGTATCATTCGTACCGTAGGAAATAAGATTTTCCGCATGCAGCCAGTCAATGGTCTGGCAGCGGATTTGAACTCTGCGACGATTATTTTCTCTGCTACCATGCTCCATCTGCCTGTTTCTACCACCCACGTGGTCACCGGTTCTATCATGGGCGTAGGTTGGGCAAAACGTTTCCGTGCCGTTCATTGGAGCGTGGCCTACCAGATGGTATCCGCCTGGGTCATGACCATTCCGTGTACCGCAGCCGTAGGGGCGTTGGTGTACCTGCTGCTGAGACACACTTTTTGATAGTTAGAAGTTAGAAGTGAGAAATTAGAAGTGAGAAATGGTGGAAGGGGCGCACAAAATTTAGAAGCGCCCCAATACCCTTTTTTATATTTTGCTTCATATGGGTAGCAAGTAATTAAATTATTTCGATCGAGGAAGGGATTGAGTCTTTGGACTTGGTCTCTTTTTTATTGGCAGTTAGCAGTAAACCGTAAACCGTAAACCATTTACGAGTCACGAGTCACCAGTCACCAGTTGCCCTTTGTATAGACAAAAACGAAATGACATGGTATGATTAAAAATGTAATGTTAGCATGTAATTTATCAATGCGGTTATTGAGTCAGCAGATATGATGCCGCTTGTGTTTACAGGTTACTCAGGTTTCTCAAGTTGCTAAGGCGGCTCAGGTTTCTCGAATGTGCCAATAGACGCTAGTTTTTTCTACTCATTCGAGGAACCTAAGAGACCTTAGAAACTTGAGTAACCTATCACCTCAGACGGAATCATATTTACTAACTCAAATCCTTAATTTAACAATAGTGACAGGAGGGGGGATTTCATGAAAGTACATGTCCGTATCAAGCATACTGGTGAATTTTATGATCCCAGTTGTTATGCGGCTTATACGGGATGCAGGGAATTAGAAATTCCCGTAGAGCCATATAAAGTGGTGTATTCCATTACTGATGAAGACCCCAGAAATCCGGTGGTTGGAACCGTAGACGATGTGAGGGTGGCACTGGATACATTCGGTGTGAAATTGGATCCTTTGGATTATCCCGATGAACTGATTCCTTTTATGGGCAGAAAAGTATGGCAATCGACCCTCTTTACTATTACCAGTCATCCAGAAGATTGGCATGTTTTCGTGAAGCCCGTGGAAGATATCAAGCGGTTTCATGGGACCGTGCTGGATAAATCGGAAGATTTGATTAAACTGGGCGGCGGACTGGAAGATATCGACGTATGGTGCAGTACCAAGGTTCATTTCGTGTCGGAATGGAGACTTTGGGTGTTGGAAGGGGAAATCGTAGGACTGAATCCTTATAAAGGACGATGGGACGTATTCCCTGACCCGGACGTACTGAAAAAAGCCGTAGCTGCCTATCACCATGCACCGGTAGGATATGCTCTGGACTTCGGTGTCACCGATGATGGACGTACCCTTTTGGTGGAAGTCAGTGATGGGTACGGACTGGCCTCTTTTGGCTTGAAGTCTGTGAAGTACATGAAGGTTTTAAATGCCCGCTGGCAGGAATTGGTGAAGGATGTGCCGTTCACTAGTTCGGAAGATTAGTTTTATATGGAATTTGGATAGCACCGATGCTTTGGAATACTTTGGTTAGTTTCTGTAGTAGAGGTGCTTTTTTATCAACAGGTTGTTGGTGACTAGGGACTGGGGATTAGTAGCTAGGCCCTAGGGATTAGGGGCTTGTAGCGGTTTTCACACTAGCGGTTACCCTCTTCCTTTGGAAGGGGGGGCAGGGGGGATAGCTCGCACTGGCGGTTATATAGAAATGAGATACATAATGGTATTGGCGTTCTGCAAAGGCGGCTAGGCAAACAACTCTTCTTCGTCGGCCTATCCCCAGGCCCCTCAGCTCGCCTGCCCCTTCCTGAGGAAGGGGCTCTGAGGGGTTCTGTAGCGATGACATGGTTAGTGAAACATGGTGATGTACTGTATAGCAAAAGGTTCTGGCTTCTAGAAAATTGTCAGATTTTCAATGAAGCCAGAACCTTGAGAACCTTGAGAACCTTGAGAACCTTGAGAACCTTGAGAACCTTGAGAACCTTGAGAACCTTGAGAACCTTGAGTAACCTTGAGAACCTTGAGTAACCTGTATTCATATATAATAAGATAGGGATCGATGTGGTATGGCTTATTACAGTAGTGAATTTTTACAACGACTGAAAGATAGCGTAGATATAGTAGATGTGATCGGTCATTACGTGTCGTTGAAAAAGCGGGGCGGCCGGTATTGGGCATCTTGTCCTTTTCATGGACCGGAAAAGACGCCTTCTTTTTCTGTAGTGCCAAGCCAGGGTTTTTTCTACTGCTTTGGTTGTCATGCAGGCGGCGATATATTTGGCTTTATAGAGAAAATGGAAGGGATTTCTTTTTCAGAAGCGGTAGAACGACTGGCGGAATATGCCCATATGGAGCTTCCGAAGGAGGAAATGTCTCCGGAGGAAAAAGCGCGGGCCGCCAGAACGCAGAAGCTCTATGAAGTGATGGATTTGGCTGGGTCCTATTTCCATAATTGTTTGAACAAGACAAAGATGGGGCAGCCGGGGCTGGCCTATTTCCAGAAGCGTCATTTATCGGCGGAGACCATTGAGAAATTCAAATTGGGATTCGCACCGCCGGAATGGCACAAATTATACAATGATTTTACACAGAAGAAACAGATCGATGGTAACATATTAGTCACCGCAGGATTGTGCGGCTTCAAAAATAATACCTATTATGATACGTTTCGCAATCGATGCATGTTTCCCATTCTGGACCTCAGGGGCCATATTGTGGCCTTTGGGGGGCGCGTCATGGATGATAGCAAGCCGAAATATTTGAATTCGCCGGAAACGCCGATTTTCAATAAACGAAGATTGCTGTTCGCCATTTACCAGGCTTTGCCGGAAATTCGTAAAAAACGGCAGGCCATTATGGTAGAAGGATATATGGATGCCATTTCTCTCCATGCCCATGGGGTCACCAATGCGGTGGCGTCCTTGGGTACCGCTTTTACCATCGAGCAAGCCCGGCTTTTGAAGAAATATGCTGATGAGATTGTTTTCTCCTATGATATGGATGCGGCAGGGCAGAATGCCACCAGAAGGGCCCTGGAAATTGCCGGCTCTGTGGGCTTGAAATTGCGAGTGGCGTTGGTGGGAGAAGGCAAGGACCCGGACGAATTTGTCAATCTTCATGGTGGCGATGCTTACTTGGAAGTGGTCAATCAGGCCAAACCCGCTTTGGACTATCTCTTTGGGGCATTGCAGAAACAGTACGATCCGTCTACGCTAGATGGACAGCATCATATTTTGGACGAAATGTTTGCGGTGCTTCTGGCACAGCAGGATACGTTCCAGTTTAATTCGTTCATTCGTAAAATGGCTTCTGCTATGCATATGGATGAAGGAATGATTCGCAGTGAGGCCCTGTCTTTTGCGAGGAAAAATCATTCCGATATGTATATTTCTCAGAAAACCACCTTGGAAGCACCTACTGCTGATACCAGTCCTATGCTCAAAAGGCAGCGGCTGTTGGAAGAAGGGTTTTTGAAATATTGCCTTCGGTATCATATGATGCCAGAAGGTTGGGAAGAACTGCAGACCTATGAGTTTATCGATGATTTCCATCAGGAATTGTTCTTAATTCTTTCTACCATGGAAGGGGAAATCACCCAGGAAGCGGTAGAACGATTGCTTCCTAGAGAAGAAATACCCAAACTGGCGGCATTGGTGATGAACGGTGAACAGCCCGGTTCGGTGCCAAAAGAAGAATATATTTGGCCTTTGAAAAAAATGTATTTACAGAAAGAATACCGCTTGCATACCCAAAAAGTGCAGGAATTGATGGACACCGACCCGGAAGCAGCTAAACAGGAGCAAATGCTTTGCATCCAGCTGAGCCGGGAAATTGTAAAATTAGGTATGTAGTGAAATTTTATCATTCAAGTGCATAGGAATACGGGCTATACGCTAAATATCTTTGCCTTATAGGTTTAGGGTTTATGTTCCGAGTCCATTATCTACAAATGATAGATCTTGAAAACGTCATTGGTTTAAGGTTTAAATGCTGAATACCAAACCCTAAACCTTAAACCCTAAACCATTGCGATAAATAAGTTTTAACCAAAGTGAATTAACGAGTAAACACTAGATAGTAACCGTTTCTTGTCTTCATGATAGTCCATGGAGTCATAGTATAATCGGGGGATGGTACAATGGCAGAACGCGCAGCAGAATTAGAAAAATGGATTCAGGAGCTCAAGAAGAAAGCGAAAAATGGCATGGTCGCCAACCGGGATATTATGAATCTCATGGCGGAGAAAAACTTGGGAGAAGAAGATTTATCCGATCTGTACGAAGGCCTTCATATTCACCATCTAGAAGTGGATTTCGATGAAGAAGTCACTGAAGATGACTTGGAACTGTTGGAGGAAGAAGACCCAGAACTGGAAAAGGAAATCGAAGAAATTCCGTCCGTTCCCGATATAGACAATACCATCACCATTGACGACCCGGTCAAGATGTACTTGAAGGAAATCGGGGCATTGAAATTGCTGGACAGCAAGGAAGAAATCCAACTGGCCAAACAGGTAGAAATAGGGACTCGCCCCGGTGCGACAGAGGAAGAAGCCAAGGCTGCCAAAGAAGCCAAAAGAGAACTGGCGGACCGCAATCTTCGTCTCGTGGTATCTATTGCAAAGAAATACCTGGGACGAGGCCTCCAATTCCTGGACCTGATTCAGGAAGGCAATCTGGGGCTATTGAAAGCGGTCGATAAATTTGACTACACCAAGGGCTATAAATTTTCTACCTATGCCACCTGGTGGATTCGCCAGGCCATTACCCGTGCCATCGCAGACCAGGCCCGTACCATTCGTGTACCGGTCCATATGGTGGAAACCATCAACAAATTGAATCGCATTTCCCGGCAGCTCCTGCAGGAAAATGGACGAGAAGCCACCAATGAAGAATTGGCCAAAGCCATGGGCGTATCGGTGGCGAAAATTCGAGAAGTCAAGAAAATTGCTCAAGACCCGATTTCTTTGGAAACACCGATTGGAGAAAAAGAAGACTCGCATCTGGGGGACTTCATTGAAGACCATGAAGCAGTGGCTCCCGATGATGCGGCCGGCTCGATTCTTCTGAAAGAACAGATTGAAGAAATGCTGCAGGGATTGACCGATAGAGAACGGCAAGTGCTGGAACTTCGCTTCGGTCTCAAAGACGGAAAAACCCGCACACTGGAAGAAGTAGGGAAATACTTCGACGTCACCAGAGAACGGATTCGTCAGATCGAAGGAAAAGCGTTGTCGAAATTGAAAAAGTCCGCTAAGACCTTAATGAACCAATAAAAAAATCCGCAAAGGGGATGTTCCTTTTGCGGATTTTTTATTTTTGTGTGACTGGTGACGGTGATTTTAGGGATTAGTAGCTAGGCCCTAGGGATTAGGGGTCTGTAGCGATGGCATGGTTAGGGAAGCATAGATGTGAAGTGTATATCAAAAGGTTCTGTAGCGGTGGCATGGCTAGAGAAGCATAGATGTGAAGTGTGTATCAAAAGGTTCTGTAGCGATGACTTGGTTAGTGAAACATGGCGACGTATTGGAAGTCAAAAGGTTCTGGCTCCGCGAAAATCGTAAGATTTTCAATGGAGCCAGAACCCTGAGAACCCTGAGAACCCTGAGAACCCTGAGAACCCTGAGAAC
>CAKQBK010000066.1 GCA_934216155.1 uncultured Dialister sp. | reverse complement strand
CCCTGAGAACCCTGAGAACCCTGAGAACCCTGAGAACCCTGAGAACCCTGAGAACCCTGAGAACCCTGAGAACCCTTGCATAGCAGCATAGGTATAGTGAAGACTTTGTCACTCTAACAGTTCTTGCAAAGATTTATGGCTTGTCAAATTGACAATCTGTTTTATTTTTCTTATAATAATTTCAAACTCTTGAATACGTATATATTATTGGGGAAGAGTTTATTTCATTTTTTAGACATTATGGGAGTTTTGTCTATTTTGTTCATGAAAAGGGGACATAATCATGGCACATTCTGAAGCGAGAGCTGTACGAATGCTGGGTGTCAGGAAGAAAATTCTTGATACAGCAAAAAAATTATTTAGCGAGCAGGGGTACAAGAAGACGACAATTCGTCAAATTGTACAGGAGTCGGGCATTACGTCTGGCAGTATATATAATCTATTTGAAAATAAGGATGCTGTTTTTTCTGCCATCGTGGATGATGTGATGGAAGTCACAGTAGGACTTGTGGAAGATCATTTTGCTGATCAGACCCCATTGTATCAGTATGCTGCTATTATGGCTGTGGAATGGTTTGCTATCGAAAAAGATAACGTATTAAGAGAATTGTATTACGAAGCCTATGCAGAACCAGTTTTGTTTGAAAATGTAATCAGAAGACATTTGGATTTGGAAGAACGGTTCTTACAGGATGTGGATTGCGTCGGTTCTTGTAAAGTAGAAGAAAATCATGCACGGATGATTCTTTCCAAAGGGGCGATGCTCTCTTACATCGAATCCTTCTTCTTTGATAAACAGCTGGAAGGCCGACTTCTTAGAAGAGAACTGGCTATGGTGACCTTCGGAGGCCTGGGCATCAAGAAGAAAGAAATCAAAGATATCGTGCGTTTCATGGAATCCATAGAAGAACAATGCACAGAGATGGCAGATCAAATTTTGGCTGTAGCAGAATAGTATATAAGTACAAAACAGGGAGCTGGTGATTTTCACTGGCTCCTTTTTTTATAGTGAGGAGTTAGGAATGAGGAGTGAGGAGTGATGGTGGCGGCGCATCAAATTTGGAAGCGCCGCAAATATATATAAGGTTATTATTCTACAGATTTGGATATTACACATGATTGTACATACCGCTACCGTCAAGGTTATGAAGGTTATAAAAGGTTATGAGACTGACGAAATCCCATAACCCTTTATAACCCTTATAGTAGCGGTCATATAGCTATGTTTGCTATCGAAAATAGCAGAACAATAACCTTTATAAAATGGGTATTGGGGCGCTTTATAAGTTGTGCGCCCCTTCCATCACTCCTCACTCCTAATTCCTCACTCCTCACTATACAATATACACCCTATTCGTGCATATTCTGCATAGCCCTTATTTCTTTGATTAGAAAGGCGAAAATCGCCTATTTCATTGATAGTATCGAGGATATTTCTTTTATAAATTGAATAAAAACAGAAAAATATGGAAATTTTTTCAAAATAGTGCTTGCACATTTATGCAATGAGTTGTATAATTATCGCATATTCAACAAAGCCCATGTGAAAGGGCCAATGAAATTGTCTATATTCTTTGGAAAGGCGGCATTATTATGACTGATATTAAAAGTGTAAAAAAAGTGGTTCTTGCATATTCCGGTGGTTTGGATACTTCTGTTATCATTCCATGGCTGAAAGAAAATTACGGTTGTGAAGTTATCGCTTGTACTGTCAATCTGGGACAGCCGGAAGATTTCGATGCCATTCATGAAAAGGCACTGGCTTCTGGTGCAACCGTTGCTGAAACACTGGATGTTCGTAAAGAATTCATTGAAGAATATGCTTACAAAGTTCTCCAGGCTGATGGCCGTTATGAAGGCAAGTACCTGCTGGGCACTTCCTTTGCTCGTCCTCTGATTGGTAAATGCCTGGTAGATATGGCAAAGAAATATGGCGCAGACGCTATTTGCCACGGTGCTACTGGTAAAGGCAATGACCAGGTTCGTTTCGAACTGACCATCAAAGCACTGGCTCCGCATATGAAGATCATCGCTCCTTGGAGAATCTGGGATATGAAGTCCAGAGAAGATGAAATGGCATACGCTGAAGCACATGGTGTGCCGATTGATAAATACGATGAAAAACAGACCGATGAAGAAAAGGCTGCTCAGAAATATCCATATTCCATGGACTGGAACATGTGGCATCTGTCCCATGAAGGAGATGACCTGGAAAATCCGGCTAACGCACCGCATAAAGATATGTACCTGGTAACCTGCGATCCGGAAGAAGCACCAGATACACCAGAAATCGTTACCATTGATTTTGAAAAAGGTATGCCAACCGCAGTGAATGGCAAGAAGATGGACGGCGTAGAACTGGTTAACACCCTGAATGCTATCGGTGCTAGAAATGGTATCGGCATCGATGACCTGGTAGAAAACAGACTTGTAGGCATGAAGTCCCGTGGCGTATATGAAAATCCATGCGGCTCCATTCTCTTCTACGCACACACCGAACTGGAAAGACTGTGCCTTGACCGCGCTACCTTCCATTTCAAAGAAGTAGCAGCTGTGAAATATTCTGAACTGGTTTACGATGGCATGTGGTTCGCTCCTCTCCGTGAAGCACTGCAGGCTTTCGCTGACAAGACTTCTGAAACCGTTACCGGTAAAGTTACCCTCCGTCTCTACAAGGGCAACATCATGTCCAACGGCGCAGAAAGCCCATACTCCCTGTACAACGAAGAATTCGTTACCTTCGGTGAAGATGATGTATACAACCAGGCTGATGCAGAAGGCTTCATCAACCTCTTCGGACTTCCGCTCACCATTCGTGCTCTCATGAAGGAGAAGAATGAAAAATGAGTGATATGATGTGGGGCGGCCGCTTTACCAAAGCGGAGGAAAAGAATGCATTGGATTTCAATGCTTCTATTTCCTATGACTGCCGGATGTATCGGGAAGATATTGCCGGTTCCATAGCCCATGCGAAAATGCTGGCAGCCCATGGCATCATTTCCAAGGAAGACCAGGAAAAGATCACCAAAGGCCTCCAGAAAATTAAGAAGGATATCGATGATGGACATTTCAATTTCTCCATCGAACTGGAAGATATCCATATGAATATCGAGAAACAGCTCACCAATGATATCGGCGATGCGGGTGCTCGTCTCCATACGGCTCGCAGCCGTAACGACCAGTGTGCATTGGATCTTCATATGTACATGAAACGGCAGATCGGCCGCCTGGCGGAAAAGCTCATCGCTGTGGAAGAAGCACTTCTCGATGCGTCTAAGAAATATAAAGATGTGATTCTGCCGGGCTACACTCATATGCAGCGGGCCCAGCCGGTCCTCTTTGCTCATCATATGCTGGCATACTTTGCTATGCTGGAACGGGATTTCAAGCGTCTCGAAGATTGCTATGATATGTGCGATATGTCGCCTATCGGGGCATGTGCCCTGGCAGGGACCACCTATCCGACCCATCCGGAAGAAGAAGCGAAGGATCTTCATTTCTCTTCTGTGTATGGAAATAGCTTGGATGCGGTATCTGATAGAGACTATCTGTTGCAGTTCCTCTCCTTTGCTTCCATCTGTGCTATGCATCTCTCCCGTTTGTCGGAAGAATTCATTTACTGGAGCACCAGCGAATTCCAGTTCATTGAACTGGATGATGGCTACTCCACAGGTAGTTCCATTATGCCCCAGAAGAAAAATCCAGATATGTGTGAACTGATTCGCGGCAAAACCGGTCGTGTCTATGGTCACCTGATTGGTCTTCTGACTGTCATGAAGGGACTTCCACTGGCTTACGATAAAGATATGCAGGAAGATAAAGAAGGCGTCTTTGATGCCATCGATACCCTGTATTTCGCTCTGGATATCTATGCAGGTATGATTTCTACTATGACTGTCAATGGAGAACATACCAGAGCAGTTCTTGAAAATGATTTCTCTAATGCCACCGATATGGCAGACTACTTGGCAAAGAAAGGTCTTCCTTTCCGTCAGGCCCATGCGGTGGTAGGCAATGCGGTCCATTACTGCATCGAACACCATAAGGTCCTTCTGGATATGACCATGGAGGAATTCAAATCCATGAGCCCTCTCTTCGAAGAAGATATCAAAGAAGCCCTTTCTATTGAAAATTGTGTCAAAAACCGTGAAAGCTACGGCGGCACCGGTCCGAAGTCTGTAGAAAGACAACAGGCCCATGCAGAATCCTTTATTCAGTCCATGAAAGAACAGGCTGAAAATTGGAAAGCTGAAATGGCATTCTTAGGATGAAATAAGGGTGACTGGTAGATTGGTGACTAGTGACTGGAAATAGATTCCATATCCTTGTCACCAGTCACTAGTCCACCAGTCACCAACATTCACTATGTGACCACGGCATTCCGCCTGGTATAGACAATTTCACACGTTAAAAGCCCGCTATGATAGCGGGCTTTTGGCGTTTTATAAAGTCAATTAGGAATTAGGAATGGTGGTGGCGGCGCCTAAGAATTATAGAGCGCCGCAATATGAATAAAAAGGGGTAGCCCTTCGGGCAGGTTATATTTCTGTGATACAAGCAGAGACCAATTTCATTTATAAAATAATCAAAGGGTTATAAAAGGTTATGTGATTCCCATAGTTTCGTAACCTTTTATAACCCTTTTAACCTTGTACAAGGCGAAATCTTCTATTTGTTTAGAAAAAAGGAATAGGCTCAATAATAACCTTTTTATCATTGCGGCGCTTTATAATTTGATGCGCCGCCACCACCATTCCTCATTCCTCATTCCTCATTCCTAATTCCTAATTCCTAATTCCTAATTATCTTTCCGGCGGTAATCCTGCATATTCTCTCGCGAAGTCGGAGAAGTTGTCGATGATGTACCGTTTCAGCATTTCAGCTGGCGGAGAGAGTTTTTCTCCTTTCTTCCAAGACAGGCTGATGTAGCGAGAGCAGCTTGGGGAAGCGATCGGTACCAGAGCCACATGATCACCACCGACGCCGTGCCAGGTAATGCGTGGGGCAAAAGAAACGCCGAGGCCGGCGCGGATGAATTCACGAACGGTCATAGGGCTATCGCTTTCGAGAACCACATGGGGAACAAATCCGGCCATACGGCAGTAGAAGTCTGTGATGGTACGAAGGCTGGAACCGGCTTCCAAAGAAATGAATCCTGCTTTTTCAAATTCGTCCAGATTGACAGAGGATTTTCTGGCATGGGGATCCGTATCTGGCATAGCCAGCATGATGTCTTCTTTGAGCAGCGTCACAGAGTGGTCATTTTCGATAGGGTTGATAGAAGAAGACAGGAAGAGATCCACATGGTTCTGGTTCTGCTGGCCCGGTTTGTTGTGCTGCTGCAGAATTTCAAAACGAATATCCGGATGTTCCTGACGGAAACGGGTGAGGAAAGCCGGGATAATCATAGAGGCAGCAAAGAGAGAAATGGTGACGGTCAGCTTTTGTGCTTCTTTGGTGTCGGCCAGTTCCTTCTGGGCGCCGTGAAGTTCCTGCATGATGCGATTGGTATGGCGGAGAAGAATTTCACCATATCGGGTGAGAACAATATTGCGTCCGCTTCTGGAAAATAGGGGCACACCCAGTTCTGTTTCCAGTACCTTGATGGTATGGGACAGCGACGGCTGGGAAATATGCAGCGCTTCTGCCGCTCTAGTCAAGTGCTGCAGCTCTGCTGTTTTTTGGAAATAGCTTAATGCCAAAAGGGTTAATTTCATCATGGCCTCCGTAAAGGGAATATATGGAAATGAATGGATGATACGTGCGTTAAAGGTTACTCAGGTTGCTCTCGTTTCTCGAATGACCAAATGATGCTACCATGTATTAGCACATTCGGGAAACCTGAGAATCCTGAGAATCCTGAGCAACCTGAGTCACTTGTAATTGCTAGCCAAATCATGGCTATTGACGGAAAACATCAACTTTACAATCATGACTTATGCGTTGTTGGAATATGAAATGTTTTTCTATGATTCCATATTTCATTAAAATCTACCATGATTATACTCTCTACTCTATGAATAATCAATGGGTTATAGGTTTCATGCATTGAATATTAATAGAATTCGAATTAATTGGATAGGACACAACTTTCTTGAAATACCGATGATATAGAAGGTTATTATTGTGCTGATTTCTATGTCCAACATGATGCTTTCTACCGATATAGACAAGGTTATAAAAGGTTATGAAACTACTGGAATCCCCATAACCTTTTATAACCCTTATAACCCTAACGCCAGCGGACTATGCCATTATGTTTGATACAGAAAGCCGCAGAATAATAACCTTCTATAATTGAGATACTACCGATATCACGCCTAACTTCCTCTTGACTTTCCTTTTAAATAGGTTAAAATATATGACGTATTATATAGTATATACTTATTTAAAGGAGAAATAACATGGAATTATTTATCGATACCGCTGATGTGGAAGCCATTCGCAAAGCCAATGATATGGGATTTATTTCTGGTGTCACCACCAATCCGTCCCTGATTGCTAAGGAAGGAAAAGATTTCCATTCCACCATTAAAGAAATCGCATCCATTGTGGATGGTCCTATTTCTGCAGAAGTGCTGGCTGATGATGCAGAAGGCATGATTGCAGAAGGTCAGGTACTGGCTGCTCTGGATCCGCATGTAGTTGTAAAAATCCCGATGACCCCAGAAGGCATGAAAGCCGTAGCTGGTTTGAAGAAATTGGGCATTCGCACCAATGTGACATTGGTATTCTCTGCTAACCAGGCTCTTCTGGCTGCTCGTGCTGGTGCTTCTTTCGTTAGCCCATTCGTAGGCCGCATTGAAGATATCGGCTGGGATGGCGTAGAACTGATTCAGACCATTGCAGAAATGTTTGAACTCCACGGCATCGAAACCAAGATCATCGCTGCTTCTATTAGAAAACCGCAGCACATTGCACAGTGCGCTCTGGCTGGTGCTGACATCGCTACCGTTCCATTCCAGGTACTGATGGACGCTATGAAACATCCGCTCACCGATGCAGGCATCGCTCGTTTCAAAGACGATTGGGCAAAAGCTAATATGAAATAATGGATGGGACGAAGTCCCATGGCAGACATTTGTGCTGTTTGGCTTGCCTATAAAAGGTTATACTCTATGATTTCGATTGTTTAACATGGAGTAGATAGCAGCAGTATAAAGGTTATGATTCTGCTGGTTTCTGTTTTTTAACAAATAGAAATACCGCTATGCAAAAGGTTATAAAAGGTTATGGGATTATCGTATTCACCTAACCTTTTATAACCTTTCACGTAGCGGTATTTTTCTTTGTAGTATCATAAGAAATCAGCAGTATAATAACCTGGATGTACAAGGAATTTAGGTCTATGTTAATTAAACGGAATCACAGAGTATACCCTTTTGATGTATAATGAAATCATAATAATGTGTTGATGAAGGAGAAATACATGCGGTTATATTACTCTGATTTCAAAAAATTAATACAGACCATGATTCCTATTTTGATTGCCCAGGCGTCTACGGTGGGAATGAATTTCATGGATTCTGCTATGTCGGGTCATGTCAGTGCCGATGATTTGGCTGGCGTGTCTGTGGGAGCCAGCTTGTTTATGCCCGTGCAGACCAGTGCCATGTCCATTCTGTCGGCTGCCACGCCGATGATTGCTCAGCTCTTGGGAAAGAAGAAATTACTGGGAATACCACCCATTGTACGTACCGGATTGTACTTGGCGCTGGTCATTGCCTGTTTATTTGCACTGGTCTATTATTTGTTTATAGACAACATTCTGGCGGGACTCCATTTGACGCCTCGTGTGGAATATATTGCGCGGTTCTATATATTGGCTATGGTGGCGGCGTTCTTTTTTGAAGCCCTGGTGCTGCCTTTGCGTTCCTTGACTGATACAGTGGGGCGGACTTCTATTTCCATGAGTCTATTTCTTTTGGCCTTGCCAGCCAATGGGCTCTTCAATTATATGTTTATTTTCGGGAAATGGGGTGCACCTGCTATGGGCGGCATTGGGGCTGGCATAGCGACACTTCTTACTTATGTATTTCTTTTGATCCTGTTTTTGTTGGTGATTTTGAAAAATAAACAATTCATGGGGCGGGAGCTGTTTTCTTCTTTTTCCAGTTATGGGAAGGACTGGAAAGAATACCTGGCGCTGGGGATCCCCAATGGATTGGCCACTTTTATGGAAACCAGCCTCTTTGGATTTATCATTATTTTCCTTACGAAATTTGGAACCACCGTCATTGCAGCTCATCAGGCAGCATTGAACTTTTCGGCGCTCATTTATATGATTCCTTTCAGCTGCTCGCTGGCACTGACTATTTTGGTAGGTATTGAAGTGGGGGCCAAACGGTATGATAAAGCCAGAGAATTTTCCCGCTTAGGGCTTTTGGTGACCCTTTGTGCTGCGGTGTGTACCATCACCTTCACGGTCACCATGAAAGAATGGATTTCCTCTTTGTACACCGAAGAACTGGAAGTGATGGTTTTGGCCCAGGTATTCCTTGTGTATTGTGCGGGGTGGCAGCTTTTTGACGATATCGCTGCTCCGATCCAAGGGATTCTTCGTGGTTACAAAGATGCCAAAGTTCCTTTCTTCCTGATGCTTCTAGCCTACTGGGGATGCTGCCTGCCTATGGGCCTTTTCCTGGATTTCGTTTTGGGCCACGGGGCTGTTTCTTATTGGCAAGGCTTGGACTTTGGTGTAGGATGTTCGGCGGTATTTCTCGTGGTTCGACTTCTTATCATAGAACGGAGAATGAAAGAAAAAAGTTAGGAGTTAGGAGTGAGGAGTGGTATTAGTCCCATAACGGGTTATCGTACCGTTAGTGTTTTATACCGCTCGAGCTGCCCCCTCAGCCTTCGGCAGCTCGAGGGCAGGGGAGCCGAGACAGCGGTGTAAACTTACTTAGGGGCGCATCAAATGATATAGCGCCCCAATATCCATTTTTATATAAGGTTATTATTTTGCTGATTTCCTATGTCAAACATAATTACAAATACCGCTACCATCAAGGTTATGAAGGTTATAAAAGGTTATGAAACTGACGAAATCGTATAACCTTTTATAACCTTTTTAACCTTGTCGCCAGCGAACTATGAATCATGTTTGATATAGAAAGTAGCAGAATAATAACCTTATTAAAAATATGCCACCACTACTCTTCACTTTTGGTTTGCGGTATCTATTCATTTGAAATATAATGGGTTCAACGAAAATGCAAGGAGGGATATACATGATACGAAAAAAGAAACTCCAGTCTATGACGAAGAAGGAACGCATTATGGCGGCGATTCATGGGGAAGCGGTGGATCAGGTGCCGTATTCTCTATGGTCCCATTTGCCGGGCATTGATTTGGACCCGGTGGCTAATGCGGAGAAGACCTATGATTTCTATAAAACCTATGATGTGGATATTCTGAAAACCATGAACAATGGCATGTACAGCATCGAAGATTTTGGTGCCAAGGTGGATTATTCGGACATTGCCAAAGGTGGTGTGGCGAAGATTCTCGATACACCGGTCAAGACGCCAGAGGATTGGGAGAAAGTGCAGCCCGTATCTCTCCATGAAGGGGCTATGGCAAGAGAGCAGCGGTATTTGAAACTGTTGCTGGATAAAACCAAAGGAGAAGTGCCGGTGGTTTTCACCGTATTTAGCCCTCTGACGACAGCCAATAAACTCTGTCCTCACATGTTAGAACATATCAAAGCTGGCGAAGGCGACAAAGTGAAACAGGCTTTGAAAGCCATCACAGAAACTACTTGCGGATTGGTGCAGCGGGTGATTGAATTGGGGGCCGATGGCATTTTCTTTGCCACCCAGCTTTCTTCCTATGATTTGACTGAAGAATCGATTTATAAAGAATACGGCATGCCCTATGATTTGGCGGTATTGGCTGCTTCTCAAGGCTGGTGCAATGTGCTCCATGCCCATGGGAAAAATATCATGTTTCCTTTGCTTCGGAAATATCCGGTACAGATTTTTAACTGGCACGCCTGGGAATCCTTACCAGATATTCGCCAGGCCCAGGTGATGACTGGGAAATGCATCATGGCGGGGCTGGAACGGATGGATATCACGGACCATCATAAAAACGAAATCGAGCATCAGATTTACGAAACCCTGGTGCAAACCGAAGGCAAGAAAGTGATCCTCTCCCCAGGCTGCGTCATCCGCTATCCACTGGATCCGGACATGCTGTCTTTTGTGAGAAAAGCGAAGGAAGAAATAGAAAGGCAATTAGGAATAGCGGGAAAGGCGTAACAATATTTGGAAACGGCCCAATATATATGATGAAAGGTTATTATTCTGCAGATTTGTTTTTCTACATAATTACACGTACCGCTACCATCAAGGTTAAAAGGGTTATAAAAGGTTATTTGATTTCGTCAGTTTCATAACCTTTTATAACCTTTATAACCTTTGGGGTAGCGGTGTATCCAATCATGTTTGATATCCAAAATTAGCAGAATAATAACCTTTTACTATCTTTTGATTTGGGAATTGTACCCCAATCCCTAATCCCTAATCCCCAGTCACAAAAAAAGCGTGTTGTATATCAGAGAGATACGCAACACGCTTTTTACTTATGCTTTTTATTTTTTATCGATGGGCGGAAAGGTGGACATCTGTGGGGTAGACACATAACGGAGTTTGGGAGAAACGATCATGTAAATGATGAATCCCATAACAGTGACGAAAGCACCTTCCAGGATGACGGTCCAGCCGCATCCGTAAACTGCATAGACACTATAGATACCACCGATGATGGCAGCAATGTTTGCCAGACGAGCTTTGTCCATAGGCACATTTTCTGCTTTCTGCAAATCAGATACAGCACCCATAGCCAGGAGGTATGGAATCAGGTTGATCATAACGGCCAGGTTAATGAGGATGTTGAACTGTTTCAGCAGGGTCGGGCTCATGGTAGCCAGTGTCATAGCCACCTGAATGGCTACGAGGCAACCGATAGCAACATAAGGGGAACGGAACTGATTGACTTTAGCCAGGAAGTGCGGGAAGAGTCCGATAGTGGAAGCTTCTCTTGCCACTTCCGATACGGTGAACTGCCAAGCAGTGAGAGAAACGAAGCAGGAGCAAACCAGCATGCAGGAAACGATGTAACCAGCGGTTTCACCAAACATAGTCGCATAAGCGAGACCGAATGGAGCACCAGATACAGCCAGCTGCTGATAAGGAACGAGGCCACCGATGATTGCAGTGGAGGTGGTGTAGCAAGCACCTGCCAGAAGAGTACCAGCCAGGACAGCGATCGGTACATTCTTTTCTGGATTTTCTACGGTGTCAGAGTTGGCACAAGCGGTTTCCAGTCCCAGGAAAGCCCAGATGATAACGGCGATGGAATCTTTCATGGAAGCGTAGAAAGGCATGTCATTTGGATTCCATGCTTCTCTGTAAATATTTCCATCAAAGAAGAAGCCACCTGCCAGAAGCAGTCCGATGACGGGAAGTACCACACAAGCCACGCCGAGAGAGGTGAATTTCCCAAATTTCTTTGGTCCCACCAAGCTGATAGAAGCGGCCAGAATCAGCACACCAATGGTAGCCATGCAAACTTCTACTGGAGAGAGGTCAAAACCAAATACATAGGAACCGTAGCTCACCACGCCGCTGGCGATGGCTGCATTGGCGATAATCAGTGAAATGGTGTAGCAGAAATTGGAAACGAAATTCCCCGCTCGTCCGAAGCGATATTCTGCGTATCCGCCCATACCGCCCACTTTCTTGGTATACATACCGCATTTAGCGAATGCATAAGCCAGGATGGTGGCACCGATAGAGGCTAAGATCCAGGAAAAAATTGAAACGGTTCCGATTTCTGCCAATGTAGCTGGCAGAAGAATAATGCCGGAACCCATCATGTTGATAGCTGTGACTGTTGTGAGCTGTACCACTCCCATTTTTTTACTCTTAGACAAGGTTGTTCCCTTCTTTCTTAATCCAATTCGTGTGTGTTACCACGACGGGGGAAAAATATTGTCCCGGAATCTCACCGGATGATGCAGTCATGAAAATCATCAGGGCATGCACGAGCCCCATTTGCTTTCATTAATGGCGAAAGAAACAGGGCATAAAGAAAACCGACCATTCAAAAGACGAATGGTTCGCAGCTCAACTGCGTGAGAAGCAGGGCGCGATGAATTTTTATTTACTGCAATATAACATAAATGAACCGTCATGACAAGACTTTTTTTCAAAAAATTGAAAATTTTTTTTCCGATGAACTTATATGGACTTTTGAGGACTTTGAAGAAAAATCGAGGAAAATGGAAGAAATAAGCATCTATCATGGATTGCCATGGATTGGCATGATAAATCAAAATGTATCATGATTTTTCAGGGTGAAAATCACAAAAGTCTGAAACTGCCCTTTTTATCGGACTTCTGGGGTTTTAGATAAAAAAATCGAGGTGAATATTATGCATATAGATGAGAGAAATATGCAATTATATACGCTGGGTCAATTTTTTCGCTCTATCCATTTGCCCCCTCAGCCCCTCAAATGGGGTGAAAACGGCTGAAATAACCTGAGAACGCCAAAATTTACATTTTAAATGAGAAATATAACGGATAAATTGAGAATGATATATTTTTTCTTACTTTTCATATAAAATTATTTTTTAGCGCTTTGGGGGGCTCGTAACTACGGATTTGTGGGTGGATAGTCATTCATTTGCTTCTGTTGGAAAGGTGCGTAGTGAGGAGTGCGTAGTGGTGGAAGGGGCGCACAACTTAAGAAGTGCCCCAATACCCTTTTTTATATGAAATACTCAAACTTCCAACTTTGGAAATATCATTTTATACTGATATTATCTAATATTAGTTGCTATAACATACAGTTAACACTGCTTGTCTGTTAGCCTTGTATGTGAACGCCCCAGACGCTTTGGCTCATTTCATACCGCTTTTTCTTTCATAGTGTCTTTAGGAATACAGCAAAGATTCCTCCACTACGGCCCCCATGACTCTGCTGCTACGGCTTTGCGCTTTAACATATAATGCCGCCTATCAATTAGCCTTATATGTATTTCTGGCGTTCTTTTCCAATCTCTAGCGTTGCTCGACGCTATCGTCATTTCGACCAACGATTTCGTCACCCTGAGCGAAGTCGAAGGGCTTTGTGTTATTCCTCATGCCTCTTTGTAATGTTTGCGGTGTGAAATGAGACTTTCCGTTGAGAATTACATCAAATGATCATATTTCCTTTGGTTTCATCGATTAATTTACAGTGTTTTCAGGTGGGAAGTTTAAATTATGATTCTACTGATTTCATTTTTCTCATATGGGATATATTTCGTTTGAGACAAGGTTAAAAGGTTGTGGGATTTCGAGAGTCTCATAACCTTTTATACCCTTCATAACTTGGATGGTAGCGGTATGTGTAATTATGTTTGATATAGACGTTAGCAGAATAATAACCTTTTACCGCTAGTGTCACAAGCTACTAGCAACTAGAGTCACCAAATCCATTTGACACTGTTTATGTATTTATATATACTTATACATATGACCCTGTATGGGACCTTAATAGGCATAGGTAATATATTTTAAGAAAAGAGGCAAATTGTTATGGCAGAAATGCAGCGTACCCTGGTCACTAAAGAAGGCCTTGAAAAGATGCAGAAAGAGTTGGATGAACTTCGCAGTGTCAAACGTGCCGAAGTTGCCCAGCGTTTAAAGGAAGCCATTGCAATGGGCGACCTTTCAGAAAACTCCGAATACGATGAAGCGAAGAATGCCCAGGCATTCCTGGAAGGTCGTATTCAGCAGTTGGAACAGCAGATTCGCACCGCTCAGGTCATCAGCAAAGGGACCAAGAGCCGCGTCGATGTAGGTTCCACTGTTCTGATCGAAGACTTGGAAGAAAAAATCCAGGAAAAAGTCACCATTGTAGGTAGTACAGAATCCAATCCATTTGAAGGTTTGATTTCCAATGAATCTCCGGTAGGCCGTGCACTGGTAGGTGCTAAAGCCGGCGACATCGTAGAAGCAGAAGCTCCGAATGGGGTACTGAAATACAAAGTTATTAAGATTGAAGGATAATTTTTGGTGACTCGTGATTGGTAGACTGGTGATTAGGACAGTGAGGAGTTAGGAATTAGGAGTGAGGAGTGGTATTAGTCCCATATCGGATTGTCGTACAGCTAGCGAAGTATACCGCTAGAGCTGCCCATCTTCGCTTCGCTCGAAATGGCGTCTCACTATATCCCTGCGTCGCTTTGCTCCTAGCGATATAGTTCGCTTGCACACCTCAGCCTTCGGCAGCTCCCCCGACAGGGAATGCTGTTAAGTTAAGCGAAATATGTGGTGATTCCTTTTGTGACAAAGTTTCTCAGGTTGCTCAGGACTCTCAAGT
>CAKQBK010000065.1 GCA_934216155.1 uncultured Dialister sp. | reverse complement strand
AACCTGAGCAACCTGAGCAACCTGAGCAACCTGAGCAACCTGAGCAACCTGAGCAACCTGAGCAACCTATCTCTTGTAATCATAGAGAAAATCGAATATAATGAAATAAGCTTTCTAATTGTATACATCAAAAGATGTCTACAGGTTACAATATAGTATGAGGTGATCAAATGAGTGAATTACTACGCGTGGAAAATCTCCACGTATCGGTAGGTGGAAAAGAGCTCCTTCACGGCATTAACCTCACCGTGAATACAGGGGAAGTCCATGTCATTATGGGTGTCAACGGGGCAGGCAAGTCGACGCTGCTTCACGCCATCATGGGAAATCCAGTCTACCAGATTACTGAGGGACACATATACTTTGAAGGGGAAGACATTACAACCCTTTCGGTAGATAAAAGAGCCAAACTTGGCATTTTCCTTTCTTTCCAGAATCCAATTTCTGTAGCAGGAATTACCACGGAAAATTTCATCCGCACGGCGAAAGCCACCATTTCTGGCAAACAGCAGCGGCTATTTCCTTTCAAACGTCTCATGAAAGCGCGCATGGAAGATTTAGCCATGGATCCATCCTATGCGGACCGCTATCTCAATGATGGGTTCTCCGGTGGGGAACGGAAGAAGAGTGAAATTCTGCAGATGCGTATTCTGGATCCGAAGCTAGCTATGTTGGATGAAACCGATTCTGGCCTCGATGTGGATGCAGTCCGTATCGTTTCCCAGAATATTTCCGAATACCACAATGAAAACAATGCGATTCTTATCATTACCCATTTGAATCAGATTTTGAAATTTATTACACCGGAATTCGTCCATGTCCTGATTGACGGCAAGATTGTCAAAGAAGGCGGCCCGGAACTGGTGGATGAAATCGAAACCAATGGATTTGATGCGTACCGCAGCGAGGTGTAACCATGGCTGAGGAAAAAGTAAAAAGCCAGGTAGATGACATCAATCGCAGCATTTACGATATCAAAGATGAAGTGGAATTTTCTTACAAGGCCGATACTGGTCTGACGGAAGATATCATTCGTGAAATTTCTGCGAAGAAGGAAGAGCCTGATTGGATGTTGGAAAAGCGTCTCCAGGCCCTTGCCATTTACAATAAACTGGATTTCCCACCCTGGGGACCGGATATTTCTGAATTGGATATGACCCACATTGATACCTATGTGCGTCCAAAGACAGATATGAAGGCTAGCTGGGAAGATTTGCCGGAAAATATTCGCGATACCTTTGACCGATTAGGCATTCCGGAAGCAGAAAAGAAATCCCTCGCCGGTGTAGGTGCCCAGTACGATTCGGAAGTGGTGTATCACAACATCCAGAAGGAACTGGAAGAACAGGGCGTCATTTACGTGGATTTTGAGACCGCGGTCAAGAAATATCCAGAACTGATCAAACCCTATTTCGGAAAGCTGATTACTCCGAATTATCATAAATTTGCGGCTCTGCACTATGCGGTCTGGTCTGGCGGTTCTTTTGTATATGTACCAAAAGGCGTCCATGTGCGGATGCCGCTGCAGAGCTATTTCCGCTTGAATGCACCAGGGGCTGGTCAGTTTGAACATACCCTGATTATCGTAGAAGAAGGGGCAGATTGCCATTTCATCGAAGGCTGCAGTGCGCCGCGATACAACGTAGCCAATCTGCATGCCGGTGCGGTAGAACTTTTCGTCAAGAAAGGGGCATCGCTGCGGTATTCCACCATTGAAAACTGGTCCAAGAATATGTACAATCTGAACACCAAGAAATCTCTGGTGGAGGAAGATGGACATATGATTTGGGTATCCGGTTCTTTCGGTTCCCACACGTCTTGCCTCTATCCGGATACGGTGCTCAAGGGGGATCGTTCCACCTGTGAATTTACGGGCATTACCTTTGCTGGGAAAGGACAGTACTTGGATACAGGCTCCAAAGTGGAAGCCTTGGGCAAGAATACGTCCATGACCATCAATTCTAAATCCATCTCTAAAGCAGGTGGCACCGCCATTTATCGTGGCGTGGTCTATATTGGACCCAAAGCCACTGGTACCAAAGGGTCCATCAGCTGCGAATCGTTGATGCTGGATAACCAGTCTCGTTCCGATACGATTCCGGATATTGTGATTGAAAATGATGACATTGATTTGGGACACGAAGCCAAGATTGGCCGTATCCCTGATGAAGATATTTATTACCTCATGAGTCGTGGTCTGTCCGAAGAAGACGCGAAAGCCATGCTGGTTCGCGGTTTCGCAGAACCAATTTCCAAAGCGTTGCCATTGGAATACGCCGTGGAAATGAACCGACTCATTGATTTGGAATTTGAAGGCGCTATAGGATAAGGAGGGCATCATGGAAGAAATACGAGTCAACCGGTTGCCGCTTCTTACATACCGGTATTTACATACCAATGACACACCTTTGGATTTTGAAGCACCTAAGGAAATAGGAACTATTGCCTTTTCTGATACGACCTATGTGACCGAAGGGGGCATGCTTCCTGCTGATTTCGATGGCGCCTCTAAAGAAACGGTGGCTGCTTGTCAGGAAGGTCCGGCCTATACCATTCGGATTCCAGAAGGGGAAAAGGCCTCTTTGACCATTACCCTCTCTGCCAAGCCACATTTGGTGGGGCAATTTCTCTTTTATATAGAAAAAGACGCTTCTTTATCGCTGGTATGGCGTGTGGAAGGGGACGATAGAGAAGGTACCTGTCTCCACGGCGCTTACTACGAATTGGCAGAAAATGCACAGCTGACAGTTTCTACTTTGGAAGCGGGCCATGAAAAAACTACGGTTTATGACCAGCGTCATGTGATGTTGGCCGAAGGGGCAAAAGCTCATTTCGCAGGAGCCGAACTGTCTGGTGAAAAAATTATTGTTCACAGCTATGGAAAACTTCTGGGACAAAAATCGGAAATGGTTGAAAAGGCAGTTTATGCGGCCAAAGGAAAGCAGCACTTGGATCTGTTCTATCATATCGACCATGTAGGCAAAGAAACCAAAGCGGAAATTGACGTGAAAGGGGCTCTTTCTGATGAGTCCAAAAAGATTTTCCGCGGTACCTTGGATTTCAAACGGGGCTGCAGTGGTTCCGTAGGGGATGAAGGGGACTATGCGATTCAGCTGGATCCAAAGACAAAAAATATTTCTCTGCCGCTGCTTCTCTGCACCGAAGACAATGTACAAGGTAACCATGCTTCCAGTGCAGGACAGCTCGATGGCAATACCATTTATTTCCTCATGAGCCGTGGTTTCTCCTTAGAAGAAGCTCGCCGCATTGTGGTGGAAGCCCTGATTCGTCCTATTATTGACGAAATGGACGAATCCATTCGCGAGGAAGTATTGGAAGCCGTGAGAAATAAACTGGACAAATAAAAAGCAGTGAGGAATGAGGAGTTAGGAGTGAGGAGTGGTGGTGCGGCGCACAACTTATAAAGCGCCGCGAATTTATATAAAATTTCGTATATCATGTTACGTCTTTTATATAAAATTTGCCTGGCTATATGAATTGTGCCAGGCTACCATCACTCCTAACTCCTAACTCCTAACTCCTCACTATTATAAGTAAGGAGTAAGACCAATATATGAATAGTGAATTGATCCGTAAAGATTTCCCTATTCTGGAAACGAAGGTGGGTGGGCATCGCATTGTGTATTTCGATAATGCGGCCACCACCCAGAGACCGCTTCCTGTGGTGAATGCTGTCATGGATTATGTAACCCACGACAATGGCAATCCCCACAGAGGAGCCCATATCTTTGCTATTTCTGCGTCGGAAGCCTATGATACTTCCAAAGAAGTGGTGAGAGATTTTCTTCATGCCAGAAGTGAAAAGGAAATCATTTACACAAGAAATACATCGGAATCGCTGAACCTGGTGGCTCGTTCTTATGGGGAAACCCATCTGAAGAAAGGGGACCATATTCTGATTACCATCGCTGAACACCATTCTAACCTGGTTACCTGGCAGCGAGTGGCAGAAAAGACCGGCGCGGTTCTGGACTACATCTATGTGGATAAAGAAACTGGTCATTTCCCGGAAGAAGAACTGAAGAAAATCGACGATCCCAGAGTGAAACTGTTCGCTTTTGCAGAAGTTTCCAATGTACTGGGCATTGATTTTGATCCGAAACCGCTGATTCAGCGGGCCCATGCCCATGGTGCGATTGTGGTTCTCGATGGGGCCCAGTCTACACCACATAAGAAAGTGGATGTGCAGGATTTGGATTGTGATTTCTTTGCGTTCTCTGGACACAAAATGTGCTCCATGGGAGGCATCGGCGTTCTGTACGGCAAGGAAGAACTTCTGAATGACATGGAACCGTTCCTTATGGGCGGCGACATGATTGAAGATGTGCATGAACAGGAAACCACTTATGCAGAACTGCCGGCTAAATTTGAAGCCGGTACCCAGTACGTAGAAGGAGCTGTCGGTTTGGTGGCAGCTATTAAATATGTACAGTCCATTGGCTTTGATGAAATTCGTGCCCAGGAAAAACGACTGGTTGCTCGTTGCCTGGAAGGCATGAAGAAACTGCCATTTATTCACATCATTGGACCAACCAATCCAGAAGAAAAAGAAGGTTTGGTGGCTTTTGAAGTGGAAGGGGTCCATCCTCATGACGTAGCGCAGATTCTTTCTGCCGAAGGTATTTGTATCCGCACAGGTCACCACTGTGCCCAGCCGCTTCACATCTATTTGGGAATCAATGCATCCTGCCGGGCTAGCTTCTATTTCTACAATACCGTAGAAGAAGTGGACTATTTCCTGGAAAAACTGAAAGATGTCAGAAAAGTAATGGGGTATGATGACTGATGGAACTGAAACAGCTGTACACAGATTTGATTCTGGAATACAACAAGGACAGAACCAACAAACGGAAAATCGCAGACCCTACAGTCCACGAACATGGACACAATCCTAGCTGCGGCGATGATATCGATATCGAAGTGAAAATCGAAAACGGCGTAATCAAAGATCTGGCCTATACCGGTAGCGGCTGTGCTATCAGCCAGGCGTCAACGGCAATGATGGCAGAACTTTTGCAAGGACAGACCGTAGAAGAAGCGCTCCGCCTGTGCCGCCTTTTCCTGGATATGATTCGCGGAAAAGTCACTGACGAAAGCCAGTTGGAAGAATTGGAAGCAGCTATCACTTTGAAAGATATCTCCAAAATGCCAGTGCGCGTGAAATGCGCCACCCTGGGATGGCATACCCTGGAAATGGCATTGGAAAAGATGGAAAAGCAGTTGGCGGATCAGTGATTGGAATTTTAGGGATTAGGTTACTATTCTACTGATTCCGGTTTATGTCATATGGCAAGAGGCCACCAGCATAAAGGTTATAAAAGGTTATGTAGGGGTATGAGAGTACCGTTAATTTCATAACCTTTTATAACCCTTTTTCATTTGTTTTGAATCACCATGTTATTGAAATGGCATCAGCGTGAATAACCTGCCCGAAGGGCTAACCTGATTACTGAGTACTAGTTAGTGACTGCTTGTTAATTCACTTTTGTTGAAATTTATTTATCGCAATGGTTTAGGGTTTAAGGTTTAGGGTTTGGTATTCAGCATTTAAACCTTAAACCAATGACGTTTTCAGGATCTATCATTTGTGGATGATGGACTCGGAACATAAACCTTAAACCTATAATGCAAAGGTATTTAGCGTATAGCCCGTATTTCTATGCATCTCCATGACAAAATTTCATTGCATATACTCAGTAAATATCGAGCGTATAGATTATTGACCAGCCACTAGTTATCAAAGAAACCCATTGACAATACTCCCATCCAGGAGTACACTGAAACCAACAACATAGCAACGTGCAAAGAAGCCCATTTTCTTCGGAAAATGGGCTTTTGCGTTATGGTGGAACTATTTGCATCGTTAGGGAAACAATGCATGGAAATGCAAACAAGTAGTTAGGAATTAAAGGGGAGAATTCACAGTTCCTAATCCCTAGGGCCTAGCTACTAATCCCTATGATTCATGGTAGCAACATAGTTTGGCTTATATCATTTAGTGTATAGCACAGCAGCCCATTTCCTCCTTGACGCATATAGCACGGCATGGGCAATGCTGTTAAGTTAAGCAAGATCTGTGATAATTTCTGCTGAGGCAAAGGTTTCTCAGGCTTCTCAGGTTCCTTAGGGTTCTCACGTTTCTCGAATGAGCTAATGACGCTAACGTCTATCGGCACATTCGGAGAACCTGAGCAACCTGAGAACCCTTAGAAACTTGAGCAACCTATTACCACTAGCGGAATCATACCTACCAACGCAAATCCTTAACTTAATGACATTGCACGACATGGGATGTGCAGAACAGGAGGGATTGGTATGAGTAAGGAAGATGGTTTTGGCAAGAAATACGGTTTGATTCTTGCCCTATTGGCGATGGCGGTGGTGTATTTATTTCCTACACCGGCAGATTTACCGACCGAAGGACATCGTTTGATTGGGATTCTGGTCTTTGCAGTCATTGTGTGGATGACCGAAGGAATTTCCTATCCAGTCAGTGCGTTTGTGATTGTGACCTTTATGTGCTTTTCTTTGGGGCTGGCACCCAATCCGGCGAAACCGGGTGCCATCATTGGCACGGCCAATGCATTGAAAATGGCACTATCCGGATTTTCTAGCAGTGCCTGGGCGCTGGTGGCAGGGGCTATGTTTCTGTCGGCAGCTATGATGATCACCGGACTGGATAAACGAATTGCTCTGGTGGTTATGTCGCACATCGGGGTCAAGTCCAATCGATTGGTTATTGGTGTCATTTTTGTAGGCTTCCTACTGAGCTTCTTTGTGCCATCCACGACGGCTCGTGTGTCTTGTATGGTGCCAATCGTTATTGGTATCATTCGCGCCTTTGGCCTTAAAATGGGGAGCACCTTTGCGGGAGTTCTCATGATGGCAGTGGCACAGGCAGATAGTTTGTGGAATATTGGTATCAAAACCGCAGCAGCCCAGAACATGGTGGCCATCGGCTTCATTCAGCAGGTACTGGGGGAAGACATCAGCTGGCTCGATTGGTTCATCGCAGCGGCACCTTATGCGGCTGTCATGTCGGTGGTTCTTTATTTCCTGTTGCTGCATGTGATGCCTCCGGAAATCAAAGAAATGCCTGGCGGTAAGGAAGCGTTGGACAAGATGCTTCACGAAATGGGCCCTATCACAGTACCGGAGAAAAAATTACTCATCATTTCTATTCTTCTTCTGTGCTTCTGGGTGACCGAAAAGAAACTCCATCCCTTTGATACCACCACCGTGACCATTGCGGGGATTATGCTCATGATGCTGCCCCGTATTGGTTTCATGACATGGAAAGAAGCAGTGCCTCATATCAACTGGGGGACAGTGGCCCTCTTCGGTGTGGGTATCAGCTTGGGCAGTGCTCTTTTGAAATCCGGTGCCGCTATTTGGCTGGCTAACCATTTCGTGGCTCTCTTTGGTATGGAAACCATGTCTCCTTTGATGATCATTGCGGTACTGGCTTTCTTCCTGACAGTGATTCATCTGGGCTTTGCCAGCGCCACCGGTTTGGCTGCCGCTATGATTCCTATTGTCATTGCTGTCTTGGAAAGTGTAAAAACACCGGGCATCAATGTGCTGGGCATGACCATGATTCTGCAGTACACCATTTGCTTTGGCTATATCCTTCCAGTCAATGCACCGCAGAATATGATTGCTTACAGTACGGGATATATTACATCGAAAGACTTCCTGAAAACCGGTATTCCATTCACTATCTTGGCTTATGCTATGATTTTAGTATTCTCTGCTACCTATTGGAATTGGTTGGGATATGTAGGGTGATTGTCAATGCTATTAAGCTAAGCGAGATATGCGGGTGATTTCTGATGATGCAAAGGTTACTCAGGTTTCTCAGGATACTGAGGTTTCTCACGTTTCTCGAATGAGCTAATGATGCTAGCGTCTATTGGCACATTCGAAGAACCTGAGCAACCTGAGAACCCTTAGAAACTTGAGCAACCTGTTACCACTAGTGGAATCAGGTCTACTAACGCAAATCCTTAACTTAACAGCATTAGTGGTGGAAGGGGCGCACAACTTATAAAGCGCCCCGATAGCTTTTATAAAAGGTTAGCCCTTCGGGCAGGTTATATGGGTGGCACATTCGTTTTTGACAATATCAATGCAACGGCTGGTGTAAAGGTTATGAAAGGTTATGATCTTGACACTAGCCGTTTTTGATTGGGAAGATGGGGGTTGGTGACTAGTGACTAGTGACTGGAAAAGAAAAGCAAGCCCCCATCTGAGATGGGGGAACCGGTGGAGCCGTAGCGTTACCTAGAGTATAAAAAATCCTCCAGTGTTAAAATAAAGTGGGTCTAGCAAACCACTTTATATAACAGAGGAGGAATCCTAAATGGATAATAATAGTATATCTCATACCAAATGGAATTGCACATATCATATTGTATTTGTTCCTAAATATCGTAGAAAGACATTTTATGGACAGGTGAGAAAAGATTTAGTGGTAATCATTCGAAAATTATGCGAGATGAAAGGCGTAGAACTCATAAATGGTGCAGTGTGTATTGACCATGTGCATTTATATGTAGCGATACCACCTAAATTGAGTATTTCGGATGTAGTGGCGTATATCAAAGGGAAAAGTGCACTAATGGTATATGATCGTCATCCAGAAGTAAAAGCTGGATGGGGAGAACGGCATCTATGGGCGCGAGGATATTACGTAGAGACTGTAGGTAAAGTAGATGAAGAAACAATTAAACGTTATATAGCTGAGCAAGAAAATAGCGATAAAATTGAAAGATAAGAAAGCGATAGATTGAAAATAAAAGGCCGCTATAAGCGGCAGTAGGTATTAAAAGACAGTTTGCTAGACCTGCCAAAGGCAGGAGTCAGTATAATACCCCGGAGGGGTTATAGCTAAACCCCCATTTGAAATGGGGGTTGCTAACTTGGTGACTAGTGACTGGAATTTAGTAGCTAGGGATAATAAAGTTAGGAGTTAAGAGTTAGGAGTGGTGGCGGCGAGCGTCCCGTATTACTCTTATATCGATTGGTATCAAGTGCTATGTTTCCTTTTTATATAGCTCGCCGAAAACTGAAAATGGATAGAGTCATGTCTCACATGAAACATATCTCGAAATATAAAAAGGGGTATTGGGGCGCTTCTAAATTTTGTGCGCCCCTTCCACCACTCCTCACTCCTAATTCCTAACTCCTCACTTTTTCTAATCCCTAGTCACCAGTCACCAGTCACCATATTTTCCCAATTAACCCTTGACATTCTATCTTCTGAATGCTATTCTAATATCGTAAGTTAGCACTCGAAAATGGTGAGTGCTAATAAATAGGGTGATACATATGGCACGAAAAATCAATCGATATGATGACATCCCATGCGGTGTCAATGAACTGAATGAAAGAAAGCGGAAAATTCTCTGGGCTGTCGTGCAGGATTATGCAGACACAGCAGAACCGGTAGGATCTCGTACCATTGCCAAGAAGTATGATTTGGGGGTATCCAGTGCGACCATCCGCAATGAAATGCAGGATTTGGAAGACGAAGGGTACTTAGAGCAACCCCATACGTCAGCGGGCCGAGTTCCTTCTATCAAAGGATACCGCTTTTATGTAGATTGGCTCATGCAGCCAGTGCCTATTTCTAATGATGAAAAGACCATGATTGACCATATGCTGATGGATCATGTCAGCAAGGTGGATGAGATTTTTAGAAATATGGCGAAAGCAGTGGCGGCATTGACCCATACCTTGTCGGTGGCCGCTTCCGCAGAAAGCCAGAAACGATTCAATTATATCCGTTTCCTACCCCTGGCAGACCAGCGAGCGATTTTACTGGTTGTAACTGACCAGGGCGATGTGTCCAATGCGGTGATATCTATTCCAGAAGGCTCTTCCTTCGATGAGATGCAGCTCCTGGCGGATAAGTTGAATCATTTCCTTCACGGCCGAAACATTGATGGCTTGAATGAAGAATTGATTCTTTCCTTCCAAAAGGAAATAGAAAAAGATTTATCGCCGTACATGCATATTTTCCAGGCGTTGCAGAAAGCACTGACGCCACAGACGGAAGTGTATTCCGGTGGCGCTTCTCAGCTGATTGAACAGCCGGAATTTAAAAGCGTGGAACGGATGCAGGATATTTTGCAGATGCTTGAGCAACGGGATATGTTGGCAAGCATGCTCTTATCCAGCTCTGACCAGCCCATTGCGGTACACATTGGTACAGAAAATCAGTTGAAATCTTTCTCTGATTTGTCCATTGTCAGGGCTCAATTCACATCCGGCGGTCGGGTCATTGGATCCGTAGCTGTGGTGGGACCTACCCGCATGCAGTACAGCAAGATTATAGGTATGATGCATTTTATGCAGCAACGTTTGGATACATTACTTAAGAAATAGTTTTACATGATAGAAATGAGTAATTAGTAATGAGAAATGAGTAATTGAGGTGGTGGTGCACAATTCATAAAGCACCGCAGAGTTTTGAAATAAAACATGGGCGCTATATAATTTGATGCGCCCTTCCGAAATTCCTCATTCCTAATTTCTAATTCCTCATTTTCCGGATTAGTAAGGAGGCTCTTGGATGAAAGAAGAAAAGAAAAAAGTGAATGCCACAGAACCGAAGGATAAGAAAGACGTAGAACAGGAAATGCCGAAGCCTACCGCAGAAGAATTGGCTGGGCAGGTAGAATTCCTGACCAAGCAGGTGGCGGATGCCAAGAAAGAAGCAGAGGAAGCAAAGAACAAAGCGGAAGCTGCGGAAGCGAAATTGGCAACAGCCCTTTCTCAGTATGTACGTCTCCAGGCAGATTTCGATAATTTCCGCCGTCGTACTAGAGAAGCAGAAGCCAAAGCAGCGGATACACACACCGCAGATACTTTGAAAAAGTTCCTGCCTGTGCTGGACAACTTCGATTTGGCTCTGACCCATATGCAGAAAGAAAATGTAGATGCGGCCTATCTGAAGGGCTTTGAACTCCTGCAGAAACAGCTCACCAAGATCATGGATGACTTTGGCGTCAAGGAAATCGAATCCAAAGGCAAGACCTTTGATCCTCATTTCCATGAAGCGGTCATGATGGTGGAATCTGACGAAATGGATGACGAAACCATTGCCATGGTATTCCAGAAGGGTTACCTGTACAAAGACGAAGTACTTCGTCCTGCAAAAGTACAGGTGGTAAAGAATAGCTAAATCTGTTGTTAGTTGTTGGTTATTAGTTGTTGGTGAATGAAACCCGACAACCAACAACCAACAACCAACAACCAACAACAAGCATTTGTCTGTTAGATAAAATATATTTCTCAATTATCTAGATAAAGAAGAAAGGAAGAATTTACAATGTCTAAAGTAATTGGTATTGATTTGGGTACTACAAACTCTGTTGTAGCTGTCATGGAAGGCGGCGAACCGGTCGTTATTCCGAACGCCGAAGGTTCTCGTCTGACTCCTTCTGTCGTTGGTTTCTCCAAGACTGGGGAAAGACTGGTAGGCCAGCTGGCAAAACGCCAGGCTGTGTCTAACCCGCACCGCACCATCGTTTCCATTAAACGTCACATGGGCAGCGATTACAAAGTTACCATTGATGATAAATCCTACACCCCACAGGAAATTTCCGCTATGATTCTGCAGAAACTGAAAGTAGACGCAGAAGCATACTTGGGTGAAAAAGTCAACGATGCAGTTATTACCTGCCCGGCATATTTCACAGACGCTCAGCGTCAGGCAACCAAAGATGCTGGTAAGATTGCTGGCCTCAACGTTCTTCGTATCATCAACGAACCGACCGCATCCTCCTTGGCATATGGCCTGGACAAAATTAAAGATGGCAAAGAACATCGTTTCCTCGTATATGACCTGGGCGGCGGTACATTCGATGTTTCTATTCTGAACCTGGCTGACGGCGTATTTGAAGTAGAAGCTTCCAATGGTAATGGCCATCTGGGCGGCGATGACTTCGATGCTCGCGTTATGGACTGGATTGCTGCTAAATTCAAAGAACAGAATGGCTTTGAACTGAAACGTGACCCCATGACCAACCAGAGACTGAAAGAAGCAGGCGAAAAAGCAAAGATTGAATTGTCCTCCGTTATGTCCACCGACATCAACCTGCCATTCATTACCATCGATTCCAATGGTATGCCGGTTCACTTCGATGCCACTCTGACCCGTGCTGAATTCGATAGAATCACCGAAGACCTGGTACAGGCTACAGTAGAACCAATCGATCTGGCTATGAAAGATGCAGGCGTGACCATCAATGATATCGACAAAGTCCTCCTGGTCGGCGGTTCTTCCCGTATCCCAGCTGTACAGACTTTGATTAAGAATAAATTTGGCAAAGAACCATCCAAGGGTGTTAACCCCGATGAATCCGTAGCTGTAGGTGCTGCTATTCAGGCAGGGGTCCTCAAAGGCGAAGTCAAAGACGTTCTCCTGCTGGACGTTACTCCACTGTCCCTGGGCATTGAAACCCTGGGCGGCGTATTCACCACAATGATTAAGAGAAATACCACCATCCCGACTTCTAAGTCCCAGGTATTCTCCACCGCTGCTGATAACCAGCCTTCTGTAGATATCCATGTCCTTCAGGGTGAACGTCCGATGGCAGCTGATAACAAGACCCTTGGTCGTTTCGAACTGTCCGATATCCCACCGGCTCCACGGGGAGTACCGCAGATTCAGGTTACCTTCGATATCGATGCCAACGGCATTGTTCACGTATCCGCTAAGGATTTGGGCACCGGCAAGGAACAGAAGATTGATATCACCTCTTCCACCGGCCTTTCCGATGAAGAAATCCAGAGAATGCAGGATGATGCCAAAGCTCATGAAGCAGAAGATAAGAAACGTAAGGAAGGCATTGAAGCCAAGAACAACGCAGAAGCTCTGATTTACCAGGCTGAAAAGACCGTCAAAGAACTGGGCGACAAAGCCGATGCTGCCAAAGTTAAAGAAGTCAATGATGCAGTAGCTAAACTGAAAGAAACCATCAAAGGCGACGACGTTGAAAAGATCAAAGCTGATGCAGAAGCTCTGACTAAGCCGCTCCATGAACTGACTGAAAAACTGTACCAGCAGGCACAGCAAGCCCAGCAGGCAGCTGGTGCTCAGCAGGGACCACAGCAGGGCCCGCAGGGTGGCGCTAAAAAAGCCGACGACAATGTAGTCGATGCAGATTACAAAGTTGTCAACGATGATGACAAGAAATAAAATTAAGTGACTGGTAGACTGGTGACTTGTGACTGGGAAAATGCGTTTCTAGTTACTGGTTATAAGTTACTAAAAGGTTCTGAAGGTTCTTCAGGTTCTGATGAAAAGAACCTAGAACCTTCAGAATTTTTATGTTATATAATAATGATTGCTGATGACTGGTGACTCGTGACTGGAAAATTTCTAGTCACGAGTCACCAGTCACGAGTCACTTTTTAGATAAAGAGGAAATAACAAATGGCAAGTAGCAAGGATTACTACGACGTCCTGGGCGTCAATAAAAACGCCACAGAGGATGATATCAAAAGGGCCTATCGCAAACTGGCCCGCAAGTACCATCCAGATTTGAATAAAGATAACCCTAAGGCTGCAGAAGAAAAGTTCAAGGAAGTCAATGAAGCGTACCATGTTCTTTCCGATGCAGACAAGAGAGCCCAGTATGACCAGCTCGGTCATGATGCGTTCACCCAGGCAGCTAGCGGTGGTGCTGGCGCTGGTGGTTTTGGTGGATTTGGTCAGGGCGGCTTCGGTGGCTTTGGTGGCCAAGGTGGTTTCGGCGGCTTCGACATGGGAGATATTTTTGACATGTTCACCGGTGGCAGCCGTCGTCGGAGCAACGGTCCGGAACAGGGTGCTGACCTTCGGTATGATATGGAAATCACCCTTCGCGAAGCCGCAACAGGCGTAAAGAAGAAATTCACCGTAACGAAAAATGATACCTGTGACCATTGCCACGGTAGCGGAGCAGAACCAGGTTCTTCTGTAGAAACCTGCCCCGATTGCCACGGCACCGGCCAGCAGCGAGTGGTTAGAAATGGCCCATTTGGACAGATGGTGAATATCATCACCTGTCAGCACTGCCAGGGCACTGGTAAGATTATTAAAAATAAATGCAATAAGTGCCATGGTACAGGCACTGTCAGAAAACAGAAAACCATCGAAGTCAATGTACCCGCTGGTGCTGACACCGGCGTCCGCATGCGCGTCTCTGGGGAAGGCGAACCAGGGAAACGGGGCGGCCCGAAGGGGGATCTTTACGTATATATTTACGTCAAAGACGATCCGGACTTTGAAAGAGATGGAGATGACCTGTACCGCACCGTAGATATTTCCTTCCCGACCGCTGCTTTGGGAAGCACCATCAAGGTAAAGACCTTGGACAAAGAAGTGGAACTGAAAGTTCCTGCTGGTACCCAGAGCGGGACCCGGTTCCGCATTGCCGGCGAAGGCATGCCGCACCTGCAGTCCAGCCATAAGGGCAATCTCTATGTAGAAGTCCGTGTGGTGGTACCGAAACGACTGAAAGAAGAACAGAAAGAAGCACTGCTGAATTATGCTCATCAGATGGGAGAAAATTGCGAACAGTACAAAGGCAAGAGCTCCTGGTTGGATAAAATCATTGATAAGTTTATGTGAGATCGGTAACTGGTGACTGGTGATTAGGGATTAGGGATTGGGGTTCTCGCTCCGCTCGTATGAGCGGAGCGAGAACCCTGAGAACCCTGAGAACCCTGAGAACCCTGAGAACCCTGAGA
>CAKQBK010000064.1 GCA_934216155.1 uncultured Dialister sp. | reverse complement strand
ACCTTGAGAACCTTGAGAACCTTGAGAACCTTGAGAACCTTGAGAACCTTGAGAACCTTGAGAACCTTGAGTAACCTGAGTAACCTGAGTAACCTGAGTAACCTGAGTAACCTATAATTAATTAGTATTTATAAACAAGAAGGGCGTCCATGAAAGCTTGGAATGAAAAGACAGCAGAAGTCAAGAAGACGGATTCCGCGCTGCTATTGGAAGGCGGGGCCATGCGTGCTTTATTTACCGCAGGCGTATTGGATGCTTTGATGGAAAAGGATTGTTATTTCCCGCAGGTGATGGGTATTTCTGCTGGCACCTTGCAAGGTCTGGGATATATGTCTCATCAAAAGGGACGAAGCCTCAGGCTCAATGTGAATTATGCGGAAGATAAACGATATATGGGGCTTCGCCATTTGCTGAAAAATGGCAGCTATTTCAATTTTGATTTTATTTTTGGAGAATTGACCCATACCATCGATCCATTTGATTTTGAGGCCTACCATAAAGCAGCGGAAGTGATGTATGCCATTATGACCGATGCGGAAAGTGGAGAACCGGTCTATGTATCGGGAAAATCCTGTGGTATCGAGAAATTTTTCAAAATCTGTGAAGCCAGTTGTTCCATTCCTTTGTTTTCCAAGCCGGTACCCATTGACGGGAAGCACTATGTGGATGGCGGCGTAGGGATGCCCTTTGTGCCCCTCCCTTCGGAATTGCCTTTTGCTTGCCGGAAACCGGTCTATGTTTTGACCCGGGATTTGGATTACCGGAAAAAGCCGGTACCAAAGGGATTTCATGGCCTCCTGCATGCTATGTATGGGAAGCATTTCCCTAAAGTGGTAGAAGAAATGTGTTCCATTCCTGCACGTTATAATCGGAAAGTGGAAAAGCTACTGGCATTGGAAAAGGAGCACAAGGTATTTATTATCCGTCCCGATCGCCCCGTGGCCGTATCTCGCACGGAAAAGAATACCCAGAAATTGCGAGATTTGTATCAGGAAGGATATCGCATCGGTTTGGCACAATTTGATGATATGATGAGGTGGCTCCATGAAGCATGAAATCGTGTGGCATAGCCATAGTGAAAAGGAAACCATGGATTTTGGCCGTTTCCTTGGAGAGCATAGCGTAGAGGATTTATTTATTGCTTTAACCGGCGATCTGGGGGCTGGCAAAACGCACTTTGTGCAAGGCTTAGCGGAAGGATTGGGCATCACTGGCGTGGTGAGCAGCCCTACCTTTAATATTATGAATTATTATGAAGGAACGTTGCCGCTGAAGCATTTTGATTTTTATCGTCTGGATACAGAAGATGATTTATACAATATAGGCTGGGATGAATATAGCATTGGTGGTGTGACTGTGGTGGAATGGGCAGATTTATTTCCTTCCCTGGTTCCGCCGGAAGCCATTCATATAGAAATCCTTGTCATTGATGAGACAAAACGTGAAATAAAAGTCAGTTGGAACGATGGCGCTCCGGCGGCTGTTGTAAAGGAGATTGAGACATATGCTTCTAGCCATTGATACCTCTTCTCTGGTATTGAGTTGCGCGTTAGCAGAAAAAGATAAATTGATTGCAGAATGGACAGTGCAAAAACGACTGACCCATTCAGAACAGCTGATTCCACATTTGGATGAAATGATGAAAGAAGCTGGGGTAGAAAAGAACCAGATCACAGGAATTGCCGTATCTATCGGTCCTGGCTCTTTCACCGGCCTCCGTATTGGCCTGGCTACAGCGAAGATGGCTTCTTATATTTGGAAAGTGCCTCTGATTGGGGTGGATACTCTGGAAGCATTGGCTTGGAACATGGCCGGCTCCCATGCATTCATTTTGCCATTGGAAGATGCCCAGCGTGGTAACGTGTACGCAGCACTCTATGGTGCTTTCCAGGATATGTGGCAAGAAGCGCCTACGGAAGTGGCTCCCATTGATGAAGTCATTGCGGCCGCTGTCAAACACGGTGGTCCTATCATTGCCGTAGGGGAATGTGCCGATAAATATAAAGAAAAACTCTTGGCAGCTGGCATTGCTGTGGCAGCGCCCCATAATCGATGCGCACGAGCAGCCAGCGTAGCGATGGCTGGCCTTTCTCATCTGGAAAAGGGTGAAAAAGACAATCCGCTCCAGCTTCTTCCTAATTATATCCGTAGAAGTGAGGCAGAAGTGTTATGGGAGAAACGACACAACAAATCCTAATCCGGCAAGGCCGCACTTCTGATACTGATCGGATTTATGAAATAGGAACGCTGTGCTTCACCGATGCCTGGCGTAGGGAAACGGTAACCCATGATCTGGAAGATAATCACAGCAGCTGGTACATCGTGGCTGAAGTGGATGGACAAGTGGTCGGTTATGGCTGTTTCTGGTTCGTGGCCGATGAAGGGCAGTTGGTAAATATCGGTGTGGATCCTGCTTTCCGAAGACGGAAATTGGGAGAACTTCTTTTGCAAAAAGGAATCGAAGAAGCCAAACAACGGGAAATGAAAACCATGTTTCTAGAAGTGCGGGTCAGCAACACACCGGCCCAGAAGATGTATGAGAAATTTGGCTTTCAAAACTTAGGACTTCGGAAAAAAGTCTACGAACTGCCCGTGGAAGATGGGTATGTGATGGAAATACATTTATAGTGAGAAGTTAGAAGTGAGAAGTTAGAAATGGTGGTGGCGGCGCATAATTTATAAAGCGCCGCAGGTTGCTAAAATGGGTATTGTACTACTGCTATTCATCTCTTAACATACGAATTTCTCCGCTTGTCAAAAGGTTAAAAGGGTTATATAGGGTTATGAAACTTGCGGTAGATGCATAACCATTTATAACCCTATATACCCTTTTGGTAGGCGTTGTTAGTTACATGTTAGAGAAAGTAATTAGCAGAATAATACCCTTCCATCGTTTTCACTTCTAATGCAAGCAATAAATATAAAGGAAGAAGAATATATGAAAATATTAGCTTTTGAATCCAGTTGTGATGAAACGTCCTGTGCGGTCATTGAGGATGGGAGACGAATCCTTTCCAATGTGATTTCCACCCAGGTGCCGATTCACAAAAAATTCGGTGGCGTGGTGCCGGAAATTGCTTCCCGCCATCATATAGAAGATGTGCTTCCTGTATCTATCGAAGCACTGGAACAAGCCAACTGTGACTGGCAGGATGTGGATGCCATCGCCGTGACCCAGGGGCCTGGTTTGGTGGGGGCTCTTCTGGTCGGTGTGGCAGCCGCCAAGGCAGCGGCTTGGGCACTGGGCAAACCGCTCATTGCAGTCAATCATATGGAAGGTCATATTTTTGCCAATTTATTGCAATATCCAGATTTGGAACCACCGTTCCTGGCTCTGGTGGTGTCCGGCGGCCATACCATGATTGTGATTGTGAAAGATTATAATACTTTCCAGCTGCTGGGACAAACAAGAGATGATGCCGCAGGGGAAGCGTTCGATAAAATTGCTCGTGTCATGGGCTATCCTTATCCGGGGGGTCCTCATATTGACCGACTGGCCAAAGAAGGAAATCCCGGTGCCATTCATTTTCCTATGGGACTTGCCAAAGAACACAACTTTGACTTTTCCTTTAGCGGTTTGAAATCGGCGGTTATCAATTACCTGCATACGGCAGACATGAAAAAGGAACCAGTTAATCAGGCTGATGTGGCTGCTTCTTTCCAAAAAGCAGTGGTAAATGTGTTGGTAGAAAAAGCCATGAAAGCACTGGAAGTGACAGGCCTTACCACCATTGCTCTGGCTGGCGGGGTGGCTGCCAATAGCGGACTTCGAGAAGCACTGAAAGCAGAATGTGATAAGAGAGGTATCCGCATGTGCCGTCCTGATTCCATTCTTTGTACCGATAACGGTGCTATGATTGGTTGCCGCGCTTACTATATGGCCCAAGCTGGTGATTACGCACCGATGACTCTCAATGCCGATCCCAGACTGCCGTTTTTGGCAGACCAGATTAAACTGTAAAAGGCAGTGAGAAGTTAGAAGTGAGAAGTTAGAAATGGTGGTGGCGGCGCACAACTTATAAAGCGCCGCAGAAATGAATATTATAAATTGGGGGTATTGGGGCGCTTCTAAATTATTATGCGCCCCTTCTACCACTTCTCACTCCTCACTTCTAACTTCTCACTTCTCACTATTTACAATTTCACTGTATCACTATGATTCGTAAGTGGAAAGAGGAATGTTATGCAAACTCGCAGCATTGAAGTCAGTCAGCTATATACGCTGATACGAGATACGACCCGACTCACGGGGGTACAGGCCAAGATACTAGACCATATGCAGATTGCGCTGCAGTGTGCATCGGATATTTCCAAAAGCCAGGTCTACCTTTGTGCCAGAGGGAAGAATGAAGATATTTCTGTGATCCTATCGGCCATCAAACCATCCTATACCCATGGTTCGACTTTTTTCAAACAAGGGGATACGTTTCTGGTAGATGATTTGGCCATTGTGGAAAATGTTTTTGCCACCGGACGCAAAGTGGTGGGGCGCAAGGTGCTTGACCAGGGGCGGGAAATCGCCGTAACGGCCTATCCTATTGTGGACAATGCGGGGCAACCTTTTGCGGTAGTTTGCTTTGCTTCTTCTTCATTGAAACAGCAGCAGGTACTGACCGATACGGCCAATCTGGCATTGCAAGTGCCTTTTGCAGCCCGTGATTACTACAGCATTCGTCCCCAGGATGGGGTGCTTATCGTAGATGCCACAGGGCGTATCATTTATGCTAATGATATGGCCGATGATTTGTACCTGGTGCTGGATAAAGAAGTGGTGGACCAAAAAGATATTATTGGTCATACCATTGTGAAATTCCCGCTGGTGGAACAGGTCATGAAAACAGGACGGCCTGCTTTCAGTGATGAAGTGTCTGAAAATATGACGCTTTCTGCGTGGGGCCTTCCAATTATTTCCGGTGGTCGGGTAGTTCGCACCGTGCTGGTCTTGACCGATGTGACGGCCATCCGTGAAAAGGAACGGCAAATCTTGGTGAAGGATTCGGTCATCAAAGAAATTCATCACCGAGTGAAAAATAGCTTGAATACTATTGCGGGCATGCTTCGTATGCAGGCGCGCCGGGCCAAAGATGAAGATACGAAAGATGCTTTGAAACGGGCGGTGAGCCGCATTTTGGGTATTTCTCAGATTCATGATATCCTGGCCAACCAGAGCGGGGACAAAATCGACATGGATTTATTGCTTGATAAAATTTGCAAATTGTCCATCGATAGTCTGACCCTTTGCCCTGTCGATGTGGTGCGGGAAAAGGGAAATATACCACTCATTGTCAATTCGGAAAAAGCAGTGCCACTGGCGATTGCTACCAATGAATTGATTCACAATGCCATTGATCATGGCTTTAACCAGCTCAAAAGAGGCACTTTGATTGTAGGCACAGCCGTGGAGGGCGGACGTCTACATGTATATATCAAAAATAATGGACATCCATTGCCCGATGATTTTAGCACAAAAACATTTGATTTGGGGCTTCAAATTGTTAGAAATTTAGCGGAAATCGAACTGAAGGGACAGTTTGATTTGAAAAATGAGGATTCTATGGTCGTGGCAGATATTTACTGCCCGTTGGCTCTGGTGGAGGCATAATCATGGCAGAAAAGTATAGAATCGTTATTGCTGACGACGAAGCTCTTATATGTATGGACTTGAGGGAAATGCTGGAAGAAGCGGGACATACCGTGGTCGGCATTGGTTCCGATGGGGTAGAAGCATTGGAACTGGTGAAGGAAAAGAAACCGGACCTGGTCATTATGGATGTGAAAATGCCCCGTCTCGATGGGATCCAGGCAGCAAAAATGATTGCCCATGAAAACATTGCACCGGTGGTTCTTCTCACTGCCTTTGGGGATGAAGACATCATCGAGAAGGCGAAAAAATCCATGGTCTTTGGGTATGTGATGAAGCCGGTGGATGAAAGAAATCTATTTCCAGCCATTCAGATTGCCGTAGGCCAATATCGACAGAAAAAAGAAATCGTAACCCGGGTCAATACCATGGAACGGGAAATGGCTGCTCGGAAAATCATAGACCGTGCGAAAGGCCTTTTGATGGATTATTATCATATTCCGGAAGAAGATGCCTATCGCCGGATGCAGCAGACCAGCATGAAACGGGGCCTTCCCTTAGCCGAAGTGGCCCAGCGGGTGGTCAAGGAGATTATGGCGAGAAAAAACAAGTAGGATATAATAGGGGTGACTGGGGTTTTGTAGCGGTATCTGCATTAGCGGATCCCTCCTTTCGCTGCCTTGTCATTAAGTAAAGGATTTGCGTTAGTAGGTATGATTTCGCTAGTAAGCATAAGGTTCTGAAGGTTCTAAGGGTACAAAGGGTTCTCACGTTCCTCGAATGAGCCGATAGACACTAGCGTCATTATCTCATTCAGGGTCCCTGAGAACCCTGAGAACCCTTTTTATTATTTCATAGAGCACATAGGAGGAATCATCATGAAGTACACATTTTTTGGACATGCATGTTTCAGAATTGATACTGGTAGTGAAAAACTTCTTTTTGATCCGTTTTTGACAGGAAATAGCGAAGCCACCATTGCAGCGGATAAGGTGAAGTGTGATTATATTCTCCTGTCCCATGCCCATGGAGACCATTTCGGCGATGCGGTCACCATTGCTCAGCGGACTGGGGCCAAGGTAGTTGCTATTCCAGAAGTACTGGGGTTATTTCCAAAGACCGTGGTCAACCTGCAGCCTATGAATTTGGGTGGTCAGTATCACGCTGATTTCGGTACTGTGAAAATGGTAGTGGCTCTTCACAGTGCCGGTGTGGCCGGTGGGGTACCTTGCGGCTTTGTGATTCAGTTCAAAGCAGGCCCGACGGTGTACTACTCTGGTGATACAGCTCTCTTCAGCGATATGAAACTCTTTGGCGAACTTTATGATATCGACTATGCGATTCTCCCTATTGGGGACAACTATACCATGGGTCCTGACGATGCCATCATGGCCGCTAAATTTTTGAAAGCAAAACACGTGATTCCGCTCCATTACAACACCTGGCCTGTGATTGAACAGGATGTGGAAGCATTTAAAGAAACAGCACAAGAACAGGATGTAGAAGTCACCGTGGTCCATCCCGGTGAATCGATTGAACTATAATAAAGGCAGTGAGAAGTGAGTAGTGAGAAGTTAGAAATGGTGGAAGGGGGCACACAATTCATATAGTGCCCCCAATACCCCCCTTTTATATCAATACCGTTAAGTTAAGCAAAATATGCGATGATTTCTGCTGAGGGAAAGGTTACTCAGGCTCCTTAGGTTTCTCACGTTTCTCGAATGAGCTAATGACGCTAGCGTTTATGGGCACATTCGGGGAACCTGAGTAACCTGAGCACCCTTAGAAGCTTGAGCAACCTGTCACCACTAGCGGAATCATATCTACTAACGCAAATCCTTAACTTAACAGCATCACCACTTCTCACTTCTAACTCCTCACTTCTAACTGATTTTTTTGGAGGTTTTTATGGCAACAAGTAAAGAAGATAAAAATCCAGCATTGGATAGAAAAAAGGCATTGGAAAATGCTATGAAGCAGATTACCAAGGAATTTGGTGCTGGCTCTATTATGAGATTGGGCGAAATGGGAGACAAACTGGACATCGAAGTGATCCCGACCGGTTCTTTGGCTTTGGATATTGCTGTCGGTGTGGGTGGATATCCACGAGGCCGCGTGATTGAAATTTATGGACCTGAATCTTCTGGTAAAACCACATTGGCACTTCATGCCATTGCGGAAGCACAGAAAATGGGCGGGGTCACTGCGTTTATCGATGCGGAACATGCCCTGGACCCGATGTATGCGCATCATCTGGGCGTGGATACCAAGGATCTTCTGATTTCCCAGCCAGATAGCGGCGAACAGGCCCTTTCCATTTGTGAATCTTTGGTACGAAGCGGTGCGGTGGATATGATTGTCATCGACTCTGTAGCCGCTTTGGTTCCGAAGCAGGAAATTGAAGGGGACATCAGTGACCAGTCCGTGGGGCTGCAGGCTCGTCTCATGAGTAAAGCTCTTCGTAAACTGACAGGGATTATCAGCAAGTCCAGAACCATTGTGATTTTCATCAACCAGCTCCGTGAAAAAGTGGGTGTCATGTTTGGCAATCCAGAAACCACCACCGGTGGCCGGGCACTGAAATTCTATTCCTCTATGCGCATTGAAATCAGAAAAGCCGAAGCCATCAAAAATGGTAACGAAGTGATTGGTAACCGCACCAGAGCGAAAGTGGTCAAGAACAAAGTGGCCCCACCATTCAAAGTGGCTGAATTTGATATCATGTACGGCGAAGGTATTTCTAAGGAAGGCACCCTCTTGGATATTGCGGTCAATATGGAAATCATCCAGAAGAGCGGCGCGTGGTATTCCTATAAAGGAAGCCGCATCAGCCAGGGCCGTGAAGCAGCCAAGAAGTATTTGAGAGAACATCCTGAAGTGGAAGCAGAAATCGATAAGATTATCCGCGACACACTGGTAGTAGAACCGGATCATTTCGAAGATGGCGTATTATCGGAACAGACAGAACAGGAAAAGCCAGCAGAAGACTAATCGCACGGCCTATGAAGCGGCACTGCACCTGCTGAACTATCGGGAACAGAGTGAAAAGGAACTGGTGCGGAAGCTGAAAGACCGGGAGTATTCCCAAGAAGAAATAGAGGACGCTTTGGTGAAACTGAAACACTATCATTTCATCGATGATGCCTCTATGGCAGAAGACCTTTTTGAAGCGTACCGTCGAAAGGGCATGTATGGCGATGCCTATATTCATCAGAAGATGAAACAGAAAGGCCTTTTCACAGACCAGCACATTCCGGTAGAAGAGGAAATAGAAAATGCAGTGGCTTTGGTGCAGCGAAAAGCAGAAATCACACCGAAGCTGCTAACGGACTATAGAAAGGCGGCGGCTTTCCTTTTGCGTCGCGGCTTTTCTCGCAGCACCATTATTTCCGCTTTGCGAGAGTTTGACTTTTGTGAAATAGACGAAGAATAAGTTTGACTAATTGCATATAGATCGCAATAAAAGAGCACCCTTTATGGGTGCTTTTTTGTTACAGGTTGCACAGGATTCTTAGGTTGCTCAAGTTGCTCAGGTTTCTCAAATGTGCTAATACACGATAGTGTATTCATTGTGACCGAATATGTCATGAATACGCCAGCGTCCATAGGCACGTTCAGGAAACCTGAGAAACTTGAGCAAACTGAGCGTCCTGAGCAACCTGTAATCGATGATACATCCTACTGAATCAGCCGTATATATCATTCATAGAATAAGTTTTAAAAAACTTTTTGATTTTACTATTGACTATTTGACTATTGTGGGTATAATAGTAAATAGAAATGAGGTAAACAATGAAAGGAGCCTCATGGACATGCAATCATGATAAGACAGTCGGTGTAATTCCGATAGAGGTAACAGGTTGCACAAGGCTCTAAGGGTTCTAAAGGTTCCTCGAGTGTACCTATAGACGCAAACGTCAAGTAGCACATTCGAGGAACCTGAGCAACCTTAGAAACTTGAGTAACCTGAGAAACCTATAAAGACAAAGGAGAGTGGCATATCAAATGAATACGACCATATTATCGGATAGAATTGAAGAGTTCATTTTGAACTTACTGAAGCAGCAGTCTTCTGACGAGTTGCTTTTGAAACGAAGAGATGTAGCCAATCAATTGGATTGTGCGCCGTCCCAAGTGACTTATGTGATTAATACCAGATTCTCTCCGGATGCTCGCTTCGAGGTGGAGTCTAGACGAGGGAGCGGCGGATTTATCCGTATTGCTCTTCGGCGAATGGATCCGCCGAAGCTACCATCGTACCAGGAGACCGTGCAGAAGGCCATAGCTAGTGAGACCGCCCAGGCACAGCGGAAGAATCCTAATTCCATTGAAGCCATAGAAAAGAGCTTGGATGGATATTTCCAGATGCTTCTCGATTACGACATTATGTCGAAACGAGAGTATCACATGGTTTGTCAAATGATTCATACCATGCTCGAGTATTGTCCGGAAGCGCACCGACGAGATGCGGTAAAGACAATGCTCCGGCGTATCGAATGGGTATTGAAAGGAGAATAAAAATGCTTTGTGATCGTTGCCATGGAAGAGAAGCTGTGGTTCATGTGACACAGATTATCAATGGTCATAGAACAGAGCTTCATCTTTGTGAAGAATGTGCAAGAAAAGAGCGGGTCATGCACCATTCTTTTGGAAATTTCGGAACCCGCTTATTCAGAAGTCCTTTGGAAGGGTTCTTCGATGGACCGATGTCCGCTTTCTTCGGAAGATCTCCTATAGAAATAGAAGCCCAGCCGGAAGAAAGAGAGAGTTCCCTATTTCCAAAAGGATTGAGAAGAAGTAATGATAGTTATGAAGCTTTCCGTGAAAAGATTCGTCCTGCCTTTGCTCATGGAGAACAGGCATCGGCTCCGAAAAAGGAAGTGACTATTGAAATGGAAAACGCCGCCAAACCTGTAGTGGATCCGGAACTGGAAAAATTACAGAAGGCTATGAAATCAGCCATTGCTCGGGAAGATTATGAGCAAGCCGCTCATATCCGGGATGAAATGAAAAAGTTGGAAAAGTGATTCTAGGGACTAGGGACTGGGTCCGTTGGAGATATGTTTCAGCAGAAACGGAAAAAGCAGTGAGAAGTGAGAAGTTAGAAGTTAGAAATGGTGGTGGCGGCGCGTAAATTATATAGCGCCGCGGATTAGATTATATTTTTAAATTTACGATTTTATTTTTTATAAAAAATAGGGTATTTGGGCGCTTCCAAATTTTGTGCGTAAATAAGTTTACACCTTATTTATCGCCCCCATTGGGGGAGATGCCGAAGGCAGAGGGGGCTGCGCCAGCGATATAAACGCAAATGCTATTCATACCTTAGCGGTACAACTTCCACCACTTCCACCACTCCGCACTTTTCTAAAATGAATGAATGACCACACATTAAATAACAACAATCCGCTAAAAGGAGGGATTTTTATGGAAGATAGATATACCGATGGCGTGAAAAACGCTTGGAAATTTGCAACCCAGGAAGCACAGAAACTGGGCAGTGAATCGGTGGGCACCGAGCATTTGCTCTTGGGGATTGCCCATGAAAAAGATACCGCTGGTGGTAAAATTCTGAATTCTTTGGGCGTTACTGTAGAAGCAGTAGAACCTCTTTTGGAGGGTCAGGGTAGTTTCTTTAGCTCTGGTGAATTGTATGTAGCACCTCGCACCAAGAGAGTGTTGGAAATGGCCGTGCAGGAAGCCAATGAATTGAAAAATTCCTACGTAGGCACGGAACATCTGCTGCTGGCTATTCTTCGGGAAGGCGATGGATTGGCAATGCAGATTCTGCAGCACTTCGATGTGACCCAGGAAAAACTGCAGAAAGCCTTTGAACAGTATATTTCCGAAGATGGAAAGAATTCCGGTGGTGCCAACTTGGGTGAAATGGGCGATTTTGCCATCGACCTCAATGAAAAAGCAAAGCAGGGGAAAATCGATCCTGTGATTGGCAGAAAAGAAGAAATCAACCGGGTCGTACAGATTCTGTCCCGTCGTAACAAGAACAACCCTGTTCTTATCGGTGAACCTGGCGTGGGTAAAACCGCCATTGCAGAAGGCTTGGCACAGCGGATTGTCAATAACGACGTACCGGAAATTTTGAAGAATTGTCATATTATTTCCTTGAACATGTCTTCTGTAGTAGCCGGCACCAAGTACAGAGGCGAATTTGAAGAACGACTGAAAAAAGTCATCGATGAAGTGAAGAAACATAAAGATTGGATTCTCTTCGTAGATGAACTCCATACCCTGGTGGGCGCTGGTTCCACCGAAGGCTCTATGGATGCGGCCAACATCATGAAACCGGCCCTGGCAAGAGGGGAACTTCGTTGCATCGGTGCTACAACCCTGAAGGAATATAAGAAATACATCGAAAAAGATGCCGCACTGGAACGTCGTTTCCAGCCGGTCAAAGTGGGTGAACCGACACCGAAAGATACGTTGGAAATTCTGAAAGGCCTCCGCGATCGGTACGAAGCGTTCCACAAAGCCAAAATCAGCGATGCCGCTTTGAAAGCTGCTGTAGACCTGTCTGGTCGGTATATCACCGATCGCTTCCAGCCAGATAAAGCCATCGATGTCATCGATGAAGCCGCTGCTAAAGTCCGTCTCGAAGCCGCTTCGACTCCAGATGGATTGAAAAAGAAAGAAGAAGAACTGGCTTCTATGCTGAAAGAAAAAGAAGCTGCTGTTTCTACCCAGGACTTTGAAAAAGCTGCTCAGTATCGGGACCAGGCAAAGAAAATCGAAGCGGAAATTGCCCAGATGAAAAATGCTTGGAAAAATGGCGACCATGACCATCTGACCGTAGATGAAGAAGATGTGGCTGAAGTGGTATCCAAATGGACCGGCGTACCGCTACAGAATTTGAAACAGAGCGATTCCCAGCGTCTGATGCACCTGGAAGATGAACTCCATAAGAGAGTGGTCGGTCAGGAAGATGCCGTCCATGCGGTGGCAACTGCCATTCGTCGGGCTAGAGCAGGCATGAAAGATCCGAAACGTCCGATTGGTTCCTTCCTCTTCCTTGGCTCCACTGGTGTAGGTAAAACCGAACTGGCTAGAGCTTTGGCTGAGTGCATGTTCGGCAGTGAAAAGAACATGATTCGTTTCGATATGTCAGAATACATGGAGAAACACGAAGTGTCTCGTCTCGTTGGGGCACCTCCAGGATACGTCGGCTATGAAGAAGGTGGCCAGCTGACCGATGCGGTTCGTAAGACCCCATACAGCGTCATTCTCTTCGATGAAGTGGAAAAAGCCCATATGGACTTCTTCAATATCTTGCTGCAGGTATTGGACGATGGCCGTCTCACCGATGGTCAGGGCCGTACCGTGGACTTCACCAACTGCGTCATCATCATGACCAGTAACCTGGGCTCCAACTTCCTGAAAGGAAAGATGGGCAAACTGGGCTTCACCACCGATGAAAAAGGCGAGAAGAAAGAAACCTTTGAAGACGTGAAGAAACTCATGCTGGATGAAGTAAAACACACCTTCCGTCCAGAATTCATCAACCGTATCGATGAAATCATCGTATTCCATCCACTGACCCAGGATAACCTGTCCTCTATCGTCAACTTGATGCTCGATAAAGTGGCTGGCAAACTGGAACACTTCCATGTGAAACTGGATGTATCCGATGGGGCTAAGAAGATCCTCATCGACCACGGCACGGATGTGGAATACGGTGCCCGTCCGCTTCGTAGAACTATCCAGAAAGAAGTGGAAGACCCGATTTCCGAACTCATTCTGACCGAAGGACTGGAAAAGAAGAAAGTCCTCAAAATCGATGTGGATGAACAGCAGAAATTGACATTCAAAGCGGAATAAGTAGGCCGTTGGCAGTTAGCGGTTGACTGATTCATCCTAAGCAAGAAGGCTGCGAGATTGTGAGAAATCATCATCTCGTAGCCTTTTTGCGTGGGAACGAGGAATTAGGATTCTGTGGCGAAGCCATGGCTAGAGAAACATGGAGGGTATTAGATAGCAAAAGGTTCTGGCTCAGAGAAAATTACTAGATTTTCAATGAAATGAGAAATTTTGTGCCTTGTAATCATGGCCCACACTTGCTAATTTACATGTGGGAAGTTTGAATAGTAATAAAACTGGCTTTCTTTTTATTCTTTTGCTACAATACAGGTAAGAAAGGGAGGTGGCAGTGGTGAGTAGAATCAAGACATGGGAAGAACTGACAATTCAGGACAATTTCCTCTTTCAAAAAGTGATGCAGAATAAGCGAATTTGTAAGCATTTGATTGAACGGATTTTGGATATTAAGATTCAGGAAATTACATTTCCAGATGCAGAAAAATCCATTGATATCAGATATGATAGCAAGGGGATTCGACTTGATGTGTACGTGAAAGACGAGACAGGTCGTGTGTTTGATATTGAAATGCAATGCACCAATGGTGTTGATGATGAACTAGCCAAGCGGACTAGGTATTATCAAGGAATGATAGATATGGAAATATTGGAAAAGGGTGAACTATATAATAAGCTCAATCCAACATTTATCATATTTATCTGTACCTTTGACCCCTTCCAAGAAGGACTGCCAATGTATACTTTCCGTAATCGATGCGTGGAAAAAGAAGGCTTGGAGCTAGGGGATCAAACAACAAAGCTATTTCTAAATAGTAAAGGACGAAGTGAAACTTTGGATCCTGATATAGCAGCTTTTCTAAGGTATGTAGATGGAAATGCACCGCATGGTGAATTTGCGAAAGAACTAGACCAAGAAGTACTGCGAGTAAAAAAGCATGATGAAACGAGGCGAGAATATATGACATTAGCGATGGAACTTAGAAAGTTCAAAGAAGAAGGCATAGCACAAGGCATTGAACAAGGCATTGAACAAGGTAGTGAAAAGAAAGAGCAATTTATCATTATGAATATGGTTGGAATGCATATGCCGGTAGATTCTATTGCCCAAATGGTGGGACAGACACCACAATATGTACAACATGTGATTGATAGGGTACAGGCATCTCAGACCACCAATCAGTAATGCGAGGTAAAGACTACATGAGATGGGATATGATACTGATAAATTAGCCTTGTATGTATTTCTAGGGTTATTTTTTATCTCTAGCGTTGTTCGGTGCTCTCGTCATTTCGACCAACGTGGAGAAATCTTTGCGTTATTCCTCATGTCTCTTTGTTATATTTTCGGTGTGAAATGAGGCTTTCCGTTGAGAATTACATCTAATGACCATGTTTTCTTAGGTGCCATCGATTAATTTATGGTGCTTTCAGGTGGGAAGTTTGAAATTATGAAAAAATTTTTCCAAAGAGGGTCACAAACTAGTTCCCTTTTACGATACTAGTATTGGAAGGGAGAAAACACTTCCCGGAAATCGAATCAAAGACCATTTCAGATCCCCATCCTAGGCCCCGGGGAGAAGAAATAGACGGAGAGGAGATGCAGTGGTTTCTTTCTTCCCTTTTCCAAGGGTTCTGCCCGGGAGGAATCTATGGAAGAGCTACTAGGAATCCAGTAATCAATGAATGATTTCGCTTCTAATGACAGTTAGGAGTGAGGAGTGAGGAATGAGGAGTGGTGGAAGGGGCACACAATTCATAAAGTGCCCCAATACCCCCATATATTAATGCTGTTAAGTTAAGGATTTGCGTTAATAGACATGATTCCGCTAGTGGGGACAGGTTGCTCAAGTTT
>CAKQBK010000063.1 GCA_934216155.1 uncultured Dialister sp. | reverse complement strand
ATATGAAACAATCCACTACGGCTCAATAATAACCTTTTATATGAAACAATCCACTACGGCTCAATAATAACCTTTTAATTGTTCTGCGACGCTTCCAAATTTTGATGCGCCGTACCGCCATTCCTAATTCCTAATTTCTCATTGAATTAAAAATGGTCCCAACAAGTTCTGAATATCCATTCTTGTATATTCATCTGGATCTTTGGACATATCAAAAGAACCGTTCAGCATACACCACATGGTGATAACACCGATGAGATGGCTTACCAAGATGCGGCATACTTTTTCCACCGGTGCCGCTTTGACTAATTCTCCTGGGCCTTCTCCCTGATGGATAGTTACGATTTTCTCCATAGCGGAATACATGTAGCACAGTGTTTCTTCTGTTTCGGTGGACATTTGCTCCGTTTCGATGCTTTCCCTCATCCATTGCCGCACCAATCGCACGCCGTTCCACTGGCAATCTCTATAGACAGACAGAAAATAATAATTACACCGTTCCACCACGCCGCCTTCATAGGCCAGTGTGTTTCTAAGAGACGCTGCTGCGGTTTCATCGGATAAACTTTTCACCACATCTTCTTTACATTTGAAATAGTGATAAAACGTCCCCTTCGCCACACCGCTATCTTTGGTGATATCTTCCACAGACACATGATCAAAGCCTCGTTCACTGATGAGCTTTCGAGCCGACGCTAAGAGCTTCCCTTTTGTCCGTTCCGCCTTTTTTGTAAATGCCATATTTCCTCCCCGAGCTTACACGAAATACATCGTTTATAGTATACAAGAATTTAATATTCATAGCAATGACTTTCAGTCAAAAATGATTTTGAAAATATCTCGCCAGAAGAAATGTTTCATGTGAAACATGAAAGAAAAGGTTATTATTCTACCACCTACCTAATTCTTACAATGAGCATATCCAGCTTGCGACGAGGGTATAAAGGGTTATCTATGGTTATGAAACTTTCGCAAGAATCATAACCTTTCATACCCTTTTATAACCTTGTCGCAAACCATTCCTTCTCATTGTGAGAAATAGCAAATCTGTAGAATAGTAACCTCCGTCACTTTGTTTCACGTGAAACATTTCATTTTCCGCTTGCGCTCCATCTTGTACTTGCCCTCTCATTTCTTGTATAATGAGATACAGTGAATTTCACGTATTTTTAATATACCATATGGAAGTGGTGACCAGTAACACGTGACTGATGGCTAGCATACCCAGTCACCAGTCACGAGTCTACCAGTCACCAAACCAATTACATTCCCGCATCCAATGCAGAAAGGTCGTCTCATGGCTGACAATATCACTCCATTTCCCCAGCAGGGCAATCATCGCAAAAATTTAAAGGCTGACGCTTTTGAAGCCTATGTCAATAAAGAAGGCATCAATTTCTTCCGCCGCCAGGATGCCCATGATTCTTACGACACGGTGGTTTTCATGACCGCCATTCCTGCCGGAGAACATCATAAACTGGTGGCTGCTGTCATCACCGATAACAGCATGTACACCTTGATTCGTATTCACCTTGGCACCTGCCCCAAAGGACCGGCCAGAAAAACATTCATGGATTTCCTGAACGGTCTGAACGGTCGTCATGCCATTGTGAAATACACCGTCGGCAGCGATGAAAACGTATTCCTCGACGTGTGCGTCACCTCCCGCCCCGACCGCTTCGATCCCGTAGTCATCCGCACCACCTTGGACCTTCTGGTATTCCATCTGAAAGACGTGTACGACGACATCGCAAGACGACTGGATAAACCGGGCGATCAGACGGATGGGTTTTCTCTCTGATAGCATAGTGACATTTAGTAGGTAAAAGGATTAGGTAAAAGGTTATTAATCTGCCATAGTCCTTTGTTTAACAAACGAACTTTATCGCCTAGCACAAGGTTAAAAAAGGTTATAAAGGGTTATGAAACTACCGAAAGTTTCATAACCCTTTATAACCTTTTTCTTTTGGTATACATGCCAATTGCATCTGTAGTAAAAGCGCTACAATAACCTGCCCATAGGGCTAACCTTATATCGATACGTTTCCCATGAAACATGAACCTATTCACCAAGCACCTGAAGCAGCTTTTCCCCATGTTCCTTGGCTTTCGCAATCAGTGCTTCTTTATCTGCTTCGGTGTTGACGCCAGGAATGAACATGCAGCCATAAGAAAGAACTGGGTTTTCCCAAATCATGCCTGTGAAGCCTGCCATGGACTGGAAAATATAGAAAAATTCTTCGATGCTATGTCCAATGGCAGCTGGCGTATATGCCACTTCCGGAGCTCCAATGGTAGCAGAAATAATGAATTTCTTCCCTTTCAGTCCCGTAGCACCTTCACCATGAGCAAATCCTGGAGTAAATACTTCTTCCATCCAATGTTTCAAAAGTGCTGGGCAGGTGAACCAGTATACCGGGAACTGGAATACAATGGTATCTGCTGCTTTCAGTGCTTCCTGTTCCGCTGCCACATCAATGTCGCAACCCTTAGCAGCCAAATCATCGATGGCGATATCTTTGCCAGAGGCTTTCAGTGTGTCCAGAATTGTTTTGTTCGCAATAGAACGTTCCATATGAGGATGACCAGAAATTACAAGAATTTTTGCCATAATAACTCCTTCTTTCGTATAATAGAGATGAACGGTTCGCAGTAAGCGGTTCACTGTTGGCAGTATGTGGTGACTATCAAAAATAAAAACTTTCGGCGGCTACATGAATTGTGCTGCCGCACCACCATTTCTCACTTCTAACTACTCACTTCTCACTGCTTTTCCTATATTTTACCACTCTATACAAAACATTGCTACGTAATGCGAAAGATGGAATGATTTCTTTTGAGCCAAAGTTTCTCAGGTTGCTCAGGATTCTCAAGTTTCTCAGGTTCCCCGAATGAGATGATAACGCTAGGGAAACGTGAGTAACTTTAGCAACCTCAGAAACCTGAGTAACCTAGAACTTCTAACAGAATCGCACCTACTAACTCCAAACCTTTATATACTAACATCACACACGAGGTAATAAAATGATTCGAGAAATTGTAAAAGATATTATTTTCCTGCAGCAAAAAGCAGCACCGGCTGAAAAAACAGACAAAGCCATTGCTCAGGATTTGAAAGACACTTTAGCAGCCCATGCAGATCACTGCGTCGGAATGGCTGCCAATATGATTGGTTTTGCCAAAGCCATCATTGTGTTCAAGCAGGGGAAAGAATCAGTCATCATGTACAACCCAGAAATCCTCTCTGCCGCTGGCCCTTATGAAACAGAAGAAGGCTGTCTCTCCCTTTCGGGCAAGCGCCCCTGCACCCGGTACGAAACCATCGAAGTGAAATATAGAGACGAAACCTTCCACCCAAAGAAAAAGAAATTCAAAGCCTTCACCGCCGAAATCATCCAACATGAAATAGATCATTTGAATGGAACGCTGATTTAAAAGCAGTTAGAAGTGAGAAGTTAGAAGTTAGAAATGAAGGTAGCCTGGCACAATTCATATAGCCAGGCATAATACATATTATTTTTTATAGCGGTGCTTTATAAGGTGTGCGCCGCCACCACCATTTCTCACTTCTCACTTCTCACTGCATTTCCTACAAGGAGCATCATGTATACCATATATCCTACTTTCTTCCCTGCTTTCCAATGCAAAGCGGGAGCCTGCAAGCACACCTGCTGCCAAACTTGGGAGATTGATATTGACCCTGACACAGAAGCATTGTATAGAAATACCCCGGGTCCGCTGGGGAAAGAGCTATCCCAATGGATGCGCACCGCCGAAGATGGTTCCACTTGTTTCAAATTGAATGAAAAAGGCTATTGTCATTTCCTCCGAAACGATGGACTTTGTCGTCTTATTTTGGAAAAGGGAGAAAATTATTTAGGAAATATCTGCACCATGCATCCCCGTTTCTACAAATACATCGGCGAAGATATCGAACTCGCCGGTACCGGTCTCTGCTGCGAACGGACCTGCGAGCAATTGCAAGAAGTACCGGGGCCGTTGCTCTTTCTCATGGAAGGAAGAGACGAACCATTCTCTTTGTCTGACCTGCTTTGTGCTCTGGGATTTGAAGTATCAGAAGAAGATACCACCTTTTCTCCCACTTTGACCCTCGAAGCGATACAATCCATGACTTCCCATTTGAAACAGACCGAACCGATTGACGACAAATGGACCCAGGACTTAACTTTCATGCAGCACCATCCGGACTTTGTGCTGCAACAAGGAAAAGACTATCTCCCCAAAGCCAATAACACCTATTTCCAAAAACTATTCCAATACATCTGGTATCGCCAATTGGACTTGGCTGACCAGATTCCTATGGATACACTACGCACATACGCCGCTGAAAGCACCCTCTTCATCTTCCTGACCGCCGCCAACACCGAAGATCCCCTCCGCGCCGCCGCCCGCTGGTCCGAGCAGATTGAGTATGACACGGATAATGTGGAGATTTTGTTGGAACAGGTCACTCAGGACACTCAGGTTTCTTAAGTTTCTCAGGTTACAAAGTGCATTATCCCTATCTACTCATTAGCAAGTTTCACGTGAAACGATATATGAAGTCACTATCCATTTTACCGTGAGGAGCAGGTATTACCGAGTTCGCGTGATATGTTCATAGCGAAGTATACCGCCAGAGCTGCCCCCTCTTTGATTCTCCCCCGACGGGGTAATGCTGTTAAGTTAAGAATTTGCGTTAGTAGGTATGATTCCACTAGTAGTGACAGGTTACTCAAGTTTCTAAGGCTTCTCAGGTTGCTCAGGTTCTCCGAATGTGCCCATAGACGCTAGCGTCATTAGCTCATTCGAGAAACGTGAGAAACCTCAGTATCCTGAGAAACCTGAGCAACCTTTGCATCAGCAGAAATCATTGCATATCTCGCTTAACTTAACAGCATTGCCCCGACGGGGGGGCGATAAATCGATGATAACGCTAGCGTCATGTTTCATGTGAAACCAAAATAAAAAAGGGGGATTGGGGCGCCCTATAATTTGATGCGCCCCTTCCGCCACTCCTCACTCCTCATTCCTAACTCCTAACTATTTACTAATCCCTAGGGCCTAGCTACTAATCCCTAGAGTCACCAGTCACCAGTCACCAAAACATTATAATTTGCGGCACTTCCAAATATTATGCGCCGCCACCACCATTTCTCATCCCTCATTCCTCATTCCTCATTCCTAATTCCTCATTGCATTGGAGGTGTCCCATGTCTCATCCATTTGCTTACGATCCCGCCCCAGGATTGATTGCCCCTGATTTTGAAAAATTATCCCTATCGCTTCCAGCAAAAGCCATTTTTGCTTTTTTAGGTGAAAAGCGAATCGCCCGCTTTGTGGAATCGAAAGGAGGAAAAGAAATCGGCCATTTCATTTCCCTTACCAAGAGCTTTCCTCTCTATGAAATCCCCACTGAAAAGGAACCGATTCTTCTGATGCAAGCCCCAGTGGGAGCCCCTGCTGCGGTTCTTATGGAAGAACGACTCTTTGCCTACGGCATAGAAAAAATACTTGCCATTGGTTGCTGCGGTGCATTGACCTCGCTGCCAGAAAATATATTCCTTCCGGTAACCAAAGCCTATCGGGAAGAAGGCACGTCCTATCACTACCTACCGCCGGAGCCTTTTATTTCTTTTGATGAAAAACCACGGCAAGCGCTGGAACAATATTTCAAGGGAAAAAATCTTCCCTACACGCCCTGCACCACCTGGACCAGTGATGGTTTCTTCCGAGAAACAAAAGAAAAAATCCGCCAGCGAATCACCGACGGATGTCAAGTGGTGGATATGGAAGCCAGCGCTCTCGCAGCCTGTGCCCGATTCCGGAAGAAAACCTTCGCCCAGATCCTTTTCACCGCCGATACCTTAGCCCACATGACCCACGACCAACGACACTGGGGAGAAGAAAGCAGAAACGCCGCATTGACATTAGCCTATGACGCAATACAGTATATGTGAAATACATCCCAATTGTCTCATACACTTCTTCCATAAGGGTAGCCCTTCGGGCAGGTTATATGGCAAGATTTCTACAAAATCATCAGTCCCTTGCTATACGTCAAAAGGTTATAATAGGTTATGGGAATACCGTTCTCGCATAACCTATTATAACCCTTTTAACCCCATCGCTTATTTGCATGGCTCCATGTTAGAAATAGTAAGTAGCAGAACAATAACCTTCACATATATCGTTTCACGTGAAACTCGGATATGGCGAACCCCGAGCCCAGTCACCAGTCACCAGTCACCAGTCACCAGTCACCAGTCACCAAGACATTATATTTCAAAGGAGAAAATATCATGACATTACAAATTGGCGAAAAAGTACCAAACTTCACTCTTCCTGCCGATAACGGCAAGGACATTTCCCTCTCGGATTATCTGGGACAAAAAGTGATTCTCTATTTCTATCCCAAAGACAATACCTCCGGCTGCACCTTAGAAGCCAAAGCTTTCCGAGACCATTTGCCGGATTTCCAGAAATTGGGCTACGTCGTGCTAGGCGTCAGTCGCGATTCCATCCGGAAACACTGCAATTTCAGAGATAAAAATGAATTGAACTTCCCCCTTCTTTCCGATGCCGATGAAACGGTGGTCAATCTGTACGAAGTGCTAAAAGAAAAAAGCATGTACGGTAAGAAATACATGGGTATCGAACGTTCCACTTTCCTGATTGATGAAAACGGAAACCTGGTCAAAGAATACCGCAAAGTAAAAGCCGCTTCCCACGTGGATGATTTACTGAAAGAACTGTCGGAAAAGTAAACCGTTGGCAGTTGGCAGAAATAACCCAAAACATGGCATCAGGTCATAGTAAAAGCCGTGTAGAAAAGAAATCTCTTCTACACGGCTTTTACTATGTTATAATGATTGTGGCGTTATCCAGCAAGCGGTGACGGTTAAATTCTGGCCCCTCAAAGGAGGGGATCTTTATGACGAAATATGATTTTTTCGCATTAGCGTTCCTCGTAACTCTTTGCATTGTATTTTCGAAATAAGAAACAGAAAAGCCGTCCTGACCCTGACAAGTTAGACGGCAATTTCTGCTAGTACTTTACGGGGCTTAACCGTTATCGGATAGCACCATTTCTATTGTTATTATACCACAAGATGTAAAGTATTTTCTTTGCCATTCAAAAAAAGTTAGTAATTAACAGTTAGCAGTTGACTGTTTTTCTGCTAACTGCCTACTATACATGTTTCCCGTGAAACATTTTTCTATAGGTTATTATTGTGCCAATTTCTATATCTCACATGGAAATGATAATTATAGCGACAAGGTTATAAAGGGTTATGGGATAACCGATAACCTCATAACCCTTTATAACCTTTTTAACCCTATCGCTTATTTGCATGGTTCCATGTTGGAAATAGTAAGTAGCAGAATAATAACCTTCCTATATATCGTTTCACGTGAAACTTGGATATAGCGAACTCCGAGCCTCATTCCTCATTGCTTTTTTACCATCCCGCTGGAAGCAGACCTGCCAAACTCAGCAGTGCATACACCCCAGCCATGGAGAAAATAGCTATCACCAAGAATTGCATCGGTTTCTTGGCAATCCACCCGCACTGCCAAACCGGTTCCATATCTCCCGCTATTCTAGCCCGATTCAGCATGAAGACCGGAAGGATAGACATAATGATGCCGCCAAAGGTGCCAGCAAAGAAAATGGCATTGACGAAACTCACCGCACCGGAGAATGCCAGAAGGAACGGCGGCACCACAATGGTAAGAATCATCACCAGACGAGTTGAAATTTTCGACTCGTCTTTTAATTTGAACCGATCCACCATATTGGTGAGGAAACTTTCCGCAATCACCCAGAAAGAGGTCAACATCGCGCAGAAAGCAAATACATTCACCAGCAAGTAGAAAATCGGATGGTTCAGCGCCCGTCCCCAGGAAAGAGAAGCCACTTCTGAAATATCTGCCAGTGGCAGCATAAGAAATACAGACAGGGGCACCACAGACAAAATCACAAAGGAAATCAAGAATCCCATCAAGATGGACGGCACCAATTTCCCCGGCTGGTGAGTAAATCCGCGCGCCACCTCAGGCACCATGTACTGCACCGCATAGCAGAAAACGGTAATATTAAAAATCGGCATCCCATAGGTCCAGTTGGCATAGAGAATGTCCCCTACCGGTACCTTAGCAGAAATAAAAGACGCCCCGGCCAACACCAGCAACATAGCGATCATGCCGCCGCTGATAAATTTCTCTGCCACACCAGTGGCTTTCAGGCCAAACCAAATCACTCCAGTCGCAGGAATGATGAAAAGCAAACTTCCTGCATAAAAAGAAATGCCCAACAAATCGGCCAATATTTTCCCGCATCCATTGGTGTAGGCAATCAAACTGCAAAAGCTAGTGGCCCCCACAGAGAAGAAGAGCATCCACGCCCCCACTTTTCCGATATATTTCTCAGCCAATCCAGAAAGCTGCAGCGGCATGCGGGTCCGAAGAGACGTTTCCGCCACATATAACATAGACACGGTGGACACCAAAGCAGCAATAACCAACCAAAGCACCAGCACCGGCCACCCGGCTTTCCGCGACGCATAGGCCAAGCCCAACACGCCAGAACCAATAGTAGACCCTACGATCATCATAGTGGCCTCCACAAAAGTCAGACGATGTACCTTGAGACCGGTGGCCTCTTCCTTCGCCTGCCCTACAGCCCCCGCTGTATTGACATATTCCATTTCTTTTCCTCCCGAGGAAATGCTTGCATTCTTTGTCGACAGCACCATTATCATTTTCACGTTGTGATACATGGTGACTGGTGACTCGTGACTGGTGACTAGGAAATTTCCCAGTCACCACCATAATAAAAAGAGCCGCCTCCGAAACGAAGACGGCCTGCTTTTCCCATAAAAAGAAAAACGTCCCCAACGGGACGCATACGCACATATAAAAGGAAATAGAAATTCCAACCAGTCTAAACTCCCAGTTATCAATCCCTAATCCCCTATTTCCCAGTCACTAGTCACCAATCACTAGTCACTATTTTGCCTTCGTCTCGGTTATTACAATCCAAGCGATATATAATTTCTCGCGCGTCCCCTTCCTTGATACAGCTCTTTGCAGATACTGCTCACAGTTTCACGCATCGCTAAAAGAATACCCTTTTGAAATGGAATTGTCAATAAGGAAATAGGATATTTTATAGTGTCACACCCTTCGTCAAAAGGTTATTATTCTGCTGATTCCTTCAGTGAAACATTGTCCTTCTATCGCAAGCGTCAAGGTTAAAAGGGGTTATAAAGGGTTATGAGACTATCGAAAATCTCATAACCCTTTATAACCTTCATAACCTTGTCGCTTGTCGTTATCGTTACATGTTAGAAATAGCATGCAGCAAAATAATAACCTTTACACACAACGTTTCACGTGAAACACGCCTCTATCCGTTTTTATATCCACAACTTCTAACTATCTTTATGCTATACTATGTCTATTACCAATGAGACAAACCATATTGTAAATTAAGTGAAATATGCAATGATTTCTTTCGAGAAAAAGTTTCTCAGGTTGCTCAAGTTTCTCAGGTTACGCGAATGAGATGATAATGCTCGCGTCCATTGGCTCATTCGAGAACCCTTTGCACCTTTAGAACCTTAAGAACCTTTTTCACTAGCAGAATCATACCTACTAACACAAGTCCTTATCCTTAATTTAATGAAATTGATGAAATGAGATGATTCCGATGGACATGATGACCTATATTTCTTTTGTCGGCGCTGCCATTCTGCTGGTGATTGCCCCAGGGCCGGACAGCATGTATATTTTGACAAAAAGTTTATCCTCTGGCGCTAGGAAAGGCATTACCCTGGCATGGGGATTGGCAACGGGGCCTATATGGCACACCTTCCTTGTCATGGTCGGTGTGGCTGCTTTCATTCAACATTCCCCCATGGCCTTCAAAGCCCTTACCTATTGCGGTGCCGCCTACCTGCTCTATCTGTCCTACGGTGCCTTCCGTGCCAAAGCAGAACCGATTGTACTCAAAACAGAAGCAGCCGATCACACAGGAAACTGGTCCCTCTATCGCCGCGGCCTTTTCATGAATGCTTCCAATCCGAAAGTGCTCCTTTTCTTTCTAGCACTGTTGCCCCAATTCATTGATAAGAACGCCGCTTTCTCTCCCAGCATCCAAATCGGCCTCATGGGCCTCACCTTTTCCCTCTTAACTGGCGTCATCTTCTCCCTGTACGCCATCTGCGCGGGAAAACTCAGAAATAGCCTCGCCAAGCACCAAAAATTTCCTTATATCATGAACAAAGTAGAAGGCACGTTGCTGCTTCTGATTGCGGTGGGATTGTTGTTCTTATAGTGACTACAGGACTCTCAAGTTGCTTAGGTTGCTCACGTTACTCAGGTTGCTCGAATCTGCCTCTATCCGTATCCATCACTTCGACCAATGAGATATACGGATAGCAGCACATTCAAGAAACCTGAGAAACTTGAGAACCCTAAGCAACCTGAGAAACTTGCAACCACTAGCGTCTCCCCTCCATATTTACCAGCTATTACTCATCAAATAAGCAAAAGCCGTATGAAAAGATTTCTCTTCTCATACGGCTTTTCCCATTCCCAGTCACGAGTCACCAGTCACGAGAAAACTATTTCTCCAAATTCAGGTGCGGCATTTCATGGGTCACCGGTTCTTCTGTTTTCCCATTCAGGATATTCATGAACTGTTCTCCCGTGATGGTTTCTTTTTCATACAAATACTGTGCCAACGTATCCAAGGTATGGCGATTGTCCTGGAGCAATTTCGTTGCTTTGGCGTGTTGTTTCTTAATCAAATCAGAAACGGCCTTATCGATTCTCGCCTGGGTTTCCGGGGAGCAAGCCAAGGTGGTATCGCCGCCCAAGTACTGGTTGGTCACTGTTTCCATAGCCACCATGCCAAATTCATCGCTCATACCATAGCGGGTAATCATAGCCCTAGCCAGTTTCGTTGCTTTTTCGATGTCATTGGAAGCCCCATTAGTGGATGTGCCAAAGACCACTTCTTCTGCGGCACGGCCGCCAGTCAGCGTAGCGATCTGGTCCAGCATTTCTTCTTTATTCATCAAGTAATGGTTTCCCTGGTCCACCTGCATGGTATAGCCCAGCGCCCCGCTGGTTCGTGGAATGATGGTAATTTTCTGCACCGGAGCGGAATGGGACTGCATGGCAGCCACCAAGGCATGACCGATTTCATGGTAAGAAACAATGCATTTTTCCTTATCGGTCAAAATGGCATGTTTCTTCTGATACCCTGCAATAACCACTTCGATGGATTCTTCCATATCTTCCTGTGTGGCGTATTTCCGATGGTCCCGTACGGCCCGAAGAGCCGCTTCATTGACAATGTTTGCCAATTCTGCCCCGGACGCACCGGAAGCCATGCGGGCTACCTTATCATAATCAATGGACGGTGCGGTTTTGATTTTGCTGGCATGGACTTTCAGAATAGCAATACGGCCCTGCAAATCCGGCAGGCCCACCGGCACCTGGCGGTCAAAGCGTCCCGGACGAGTAAGGGCCGGATCCAGCGATTCCGGACGGTTCGTAGCGGCCAAAATGATGACCCCCGTATTGTCCTCAAAACCATCCATTTCTGTCAAGAGCTGATTCAGCGTCTGTTCTCTTTCATCGTTGCCGCCGATAGCAGCCCCGCCACGTTTCTTACCAATGGCATCAATTTCATCAATAAACACAATGCATGGTGCTTTTTCCTTGGCCTGTTTGAACAAGTCGCGTACCTTAGCCGCCCCCATGCCGACAAACATTTCTACAAATTCAGAACCGGAAATAGAGAAAAATGGCACTTCCGATTCCCCAGCCACTGCTTTGGCAAGCATGGTTTTACCAGTCCCTGGTGGTCCTACCAGAAGAATCCCCTTTGGCATCTTGGCACCAATGTCTTTATACTTCGATGGATTGTGTAAATATTCCACCACTTCCTGCAAGCTGTCTTTCGCTTCATCTTCCCCAGCCACATCGGCAAACTTGATCCCATTGGTGGGCTTCACGAAAACCTTTGCATTGGATTTCCCCATGCCAAACTGCATGGCACCGGGACCACCCATATTTTTCATGAGCTTCTTATTCATATAATGGCCGATACCAAAGAAAATCAGAAGCGGCAGCACCCACGAAAGAAGTGCCGACAGCACAGGATTCATGGTTTCCACAATCTGCCCAGTAAAATCCGCACCGGACTGATGGAGACGCTCCACCAACTGGGGATCATTCATGATGGCTGTCTTATACGCCTGCTTATCCCCTTTTTTAGTAAACAGAATTTTATCCTGCTCCACCTGCACCTTGTCGATTTCCTTATCTTCCGTCATGGTCATGAAAGAAGAATAATCCACCTCTTTCACCTCATTTTCACGCACCATAGGCATGAAAATAGAATTGAACAGGAAAATCGCCAAGAAAATCAAAATGTAATAGGCCAATATAGGCTTCTTCGGCATTTTTACCTCGTTCATATCCTCATCTCACTTTCTATGAAATAGCACTACCGACTTTCAGTCAATAATCATATTATACATCATGTGGGAGGCGGTTGTTAGTTATTCGTCATTAGTTATTTCATGCAAAATAGGGGAAATAAAGGTTATTATTCTGCCTCGCCCGCAATATCAACAAATAATAGTCACCGCTTATCAAAAGGTTATATAGGTTATAAAAGGTTATGCTCTAATGAAAGCCTCATAACCTACCATCTCATTCAAAAGATTTATACTTTGCGGCGCTTCCAAATTCTGTGCGCCGCCACCACCACTCCTCACTCCTCATTCCTAACTCCTCACTGTAAGAAGAGTAATATGCTAAATTCTGAAAAAAGCCTCTGTATTCCGTTTCGCATGGTCCACCAAGTCTGCCACGGAAACGCCCATGTAGCCAGCCAAGGTCTCTGCCACATAGGTGATATTCTGCGGCACATTGGTCCTGGGCAAATGGAATCCCCGAGGCGTCAAATACGGCGCATCAGTTTCAATCATCACCCGATCCAGAGGCAAAATGGAAACCGCCTCCCGCAAATCATCGGCCCGACGCTCATCACAAATCCAGCCCGTAATTCCGATGTAGAATCCCATATCCAAGAGCGTCTTTAGAGTCTCCTTATTTCCGGTATAACAATGCACCACAGACAATGGACAAATCGCTTCATGGCCTTTGAAACAAGAAATAAAATCCTCCGCCGCATCTCGTTCATGGAGAAACATGGGCTTCTTTAATTCCTCTGCCAAAGCAATCAACTGCTTGAAATAATGAATCTGGTTTTCCTTCTTGCTGTACATCCGATCATAATCCAGCCCGGTCTCACCAACTGCCACGATACGAGGATTGGACGTCACAATCTCCCGAATCCGCGCCACATCCGCATCCTTCGCCTCATCGGCACTATGAGGATGAATCCCTGCGGTCCCATACACATCGTGGTTCTGCACAAACGCATTGACCCGCTCATTCTCCTCCGCTTCTGAACCGGTCAAAATGCACTGAATCCCCGCCTCATGGGCATCTGCTATAATCTGTTCCGGATGGGGAAAAGATTTGGTAAATAAATTGAGCCCAATATCATAATAGGTATATGCCATAGTGATTTCCTTTCTCGTAAACACAATATTTCCTATTTGTATTATATCATTCTATAGAAATATTGACGTCTCCACAAAAAGTAACTCAATTCAATTCAACTCAATTCAATTCAACTTTTGAGTTAAACTAAGTGATTTCAATTCAATTTTTGAATTAAATTGAATTGAATTAAATTGGATGAGATAAAATCTTAGGCATTATACCATGGCAGCCCATATGATAAAAGCTGACATGGAGAAGATTTTCCATACCAGCCTTTTATTGTTCATATAATTTCTCATAAAACCAATGAAATGGAGCCATCTACTTTTCCATCTTTTTACGAATGACTTCTCGGAGATTTTCTGGAACCCCCAATAGATCCATAGCCTCTGACAAGGAAAAACGTTGTTTACTCATTACGTTATTTAAACTATAAATAGTATTAGATATAATTCCTTTTTGGATTCCTGCCTTAACTCCATCTTCATGGGCATCTTCTAATTGAGATTCTCGATCCATACGAGCCATTTCACGGTTGATATATAAACGTCGTTCGGCAGTATTGTTCAAAAAAATACGTGCTGCTTCCATAGCATTTTGAATGGCTGCTTCACTCATAGCGAGTTCCTCCTTTCCTTTACGATCCAATTGATTGGCAAAATAGGCCAGCCAACGCTCCATTTTAGACATCTCTGAAATTGGCTTTTTCTCTTGCTTGGCATATTTCGGGATTTCCAAGAAATGAATGGCTAAATCCTTGGTGAGCTGATGCCCATTATCCGAATTATAGATGCCATACACCGCATGGGGGTCTTCTTGCGGTAGAAAACCGAAATTGACCAAATTGATGGTGATACAAGGCTTTAAATTCCGATAGGTCTTCCCTGCTGGTAAAGACATCAAATACATTTGAGCCCAATAATATAGTGTACGGCGGGACATATTCTTTTCATTGGCGACTTGTACTTCCACATCGACCTGTTCTCCACTGTCCAAGACACAAGCCACGTCGAGACGAGTCAATTTATCATGATCGTGTTCTGGGCTCATTTCTGTATTGGAAAATTGCAAATCCTGGATCATATGGCCTAAGCTAGGATTCAGCACCGCATTTAAGAAATCAATGGTGATCTGCTTCCGTTCTTCCTTGCCAAAAATAAATTTGAAAAGTACATCATTGAGTGGATTGTAATTGTACTCATTCAAATTCTCAAACAAGAACTCTTCATTCATTGGAAATCGCCTCCTTACCTTTACTTACATTGTAAATCATAAATATGTACATAGCAAGATAACAGAAATAGGACTTTTGAAAACGAACTTCCCCAGAAAAACACCGATTCCCATCATAATTTCCAACAAATAAAAAAGAGCCCCTGCGGACTCTTTTTATTTTGGAGCGGATGAAGGGAGTCGAACCCTCCTGTCCAGCTTGGGAAGCTGGCGTTCTACCGATGAACTACACCCGCATGGTAGAAATAGTTTTCATGTATGCATAGATGATACCACACTTTCTCCGAATTTTCCAGTCTTTTTCCAAGCGCTACCTCAAGAGAATGTATCTCATGATTCATCATCATTTCTTATCATTGTCTAAAAATACGATATCATAAGGTGTGAAAACATTTTCACACCTTACTTTTTAGAAAATTAACACCTTATTTAACAGTTGTTCGTTAATTCACTTTTTATGAAGATTCTTTCTTGTAGCAATTTAAAGGTTAAGTTTTAGGGATTGTATTCTTGCATTTAAACCTAAAACCAATAGTGCAAAGGTATTTGTGGAATACACAAATTTCTATGTATTTGAACACCAACTTTTACTAGGGAAACACTGATTTAATCATGATTTAAAATAATTCTTTGATTAAATCAGCGTTTCCCTAGATCACTACTACCATTTTATAAATTCAAAGGATCTTCCCCATACTGATTCGGCCCTTCAGTTCCTTTGATAAAGCAAATCAAAATACTCAACCATATATTCACCAATGGAAGGCAAAATAGCAATAGCCACCATCCACTTTTATCCAAGTCATGCATACGACGCACACACAAACACCATAGACCAACATAGGAACACAGCGTAACCAAAAAAGCTATTATAACGAACGGATACCCAAGAACATTGGTATCACTGATTTCGAGAGCAGCCCCTAAAATAATAGCTGAAACAAGCAATACCAAGAATAAAACTATCGATCTGTACCAATAAGCTTTTCGATTCAGTCGTCCATTAAAAGAAAAAAACAATTCCTTTAAAATAGCCTGCTTATCTGTATTTCTATTATTGAACAGTTGATTCAATCCATCCCCTAAATGCAAAAGCTTCGATTGTTTTTCACTTCTTTCGGGATAGATGGATAATTAAAATTGATGGCACTAACGTCTATCAGCACATTCAAGCAACCTGAGCAACTTGAGCTACCTTAGCTGCCTGAACAACCTGTAACCTCAAAAGAAATCATCCCATCTGCCGCTTACCGAAAAAGACAAGCACGCAAAAAAGGCATAGTATCCCCCTGGTAGGCGAGAAGGATCCTATGAACCCCCACGCTAGATCGGCGACAGCGCGTTG
>CAKQBK010000062.1 GCA_934216155.1 uncultured Dialister sp. | reverse complement strand
GTATGGGACAGAGTCGCTATTTTATAGGTGGGAAGTTTGAGTATATAAATTGAATAGTGCACAGGTTTCTACAAGTTTTGGCAAATATCCTTGCATCGATTTTATTTTTTATAAAAAAAGGGTATTGGGGCGCTTCCAAATTTTGTGCGCCCCTTCCACCACTCCTCACTATGCACTCCTCACTACGCACTTTTTCAACGAAGGCAAATGAATAACCAACCACCAAGAAACCAATTAAACAAAAAAATCCCCCTATGAATGGTTTCTTCACTGCCATTCATAGGGGCTACAAAGGATACTCCTCAAACTCATCCGGCGAGCTAGGAATCTCGTAGGATGTGACCTGGTTTAATAGTGCATCAGCTGATACCTTTTTCTCATCAGCTAATAGTTTCATATAGCGGATTTTTTCTTGTTCTTCAACCTTCGCTTTCTTTTTCCAATATGTAGCAGCTGCTGCATATTGCTCTACAATCGTTCTAATTGATTCAGACCCTCCCACGAGTCCGGCTTTTTCCATATCTTGCGCCTTCTCTGTTTGTGGCACAGGAAGGTTCGGTGGATATGGAAGTGGCTCCAAACCGCGATCCTTTTCGATAGGCATCCAGTTTGTCTTTACGTTTTTGTGCTTCTTCTAAGCACAGGGCATTAAATTCTTCCGGGCTCCTACCAGATTTTTTCATCCGATCCAGTATCTGGTTCTTCATAGGAGACACCGCATTTAAAAATGAATTCAGTCGTTCCTGTCCACCACCATCTAAATTGTCATGAACGGCAATCAGTGTAAAAGGGTCTAATCCGGCCAATCGGTGATGCATGAAATAATAGGGATCTCTGCCCATCAGATAGATAGGCACATCTTCCGATTTTTTGAGCACCACGCTGAAGTGGTCCTTCCCCTTTTGCACAGCTTTCTTTACTGCTTCACTTTGCCACATTACAGGAACGGTAAAGTGGGCAAAACCGATCTCTACAGGTCCATCTCGAGAGGTTGGATAAAGTCCCTGGATATCGTACAGACTAAAAAAGCCATATTTTAATCCATCTTTATCACATCCTGTTGGATTACAGGCCACTCGGATAAACACATCCCGATTACACAGGCAGTATCCATATTTCTTGGATTCCGGCAATAAAAAGGGGTGCTCCAAATCTTTGTGATTGAGCAGTGCCATACGTTTGGCATATTGCTCGAGCAGATACAATGGCTTTCCCACTTGCCATTCCTGATAGGTGCCATCATCATAGTATACAGTACAGTTATCGTCTACCCCATTGATATGGGCATTGGGTACAATCGCTACGATTCTACGGGATTGATTCATTCTTGGGCTCGGATTCATATGGTGTTTCCCTCACGTGTTTTCCCAATCATGAAATGCCGACACGCATTCCACCAAGTGTACGAAAAAGAAAGATACGGTCCCTACTTTAGTTAGCTCGATATTAGTGTTATATTTTGGTGGTTTTCCGGGCACTTTTCTTTCCGTTCTCGTACCCCGGATTTTTTTATAGTTTTATAGTTTATGAAGTTATAGTGTATAAGCCCGCTTTTTCACGATGCCATATCTTTCTCGGAGCAATGCTCCTTTGCTTTGTCTATTATTGTATCATACCTGTTTTTGAAATTACCACAAACATAATACACCATAACGCACTATAAAATTAATATGCCGTGATAAAAAATATATGTATTGACTTTTGAATAATTTTGTAGTTGAAAATGCGGAAATTTCCACAAAATATATGACTTATATGTAATATTCCATTAGCAGCTGCTATTTTTACCTATTTTTGATTTGTCAAGTCTTGTATTTTACTTTTTCTTATGTGATGCAGCAAAAAAGCCGGAAGAACAGTCTAAACTATTCTTCCGACTTTTTGTTATTTCATGACTTTTATTCGTTAGTCAGATCGTAGGTATTCACCAGTCGAATGCCAGAAAGTGGCAGGGTCTGCAGATTGCTCACTGCCTGTCCGCAAGCCAGAAGGGCATCATCGACTGCATCGAGCTTGATGTTGTTCAAGTTGATGTTTTTGATGGACTGTCCGCCAGAGGCATTGGTACCATTTTCTACACGAATCTGAAGTTTTACGTCGTTCACTGCTTTGTTTGCCATAATAAATTACCTTCCTTTTATAAAATGAATGTTGAATAAGCCGTAAGCCTCGTTCCCCCTTAGAGAAGGGGGAATACAAGGGGGATAGACGCCCCTAACGATATGAAGCACATTGTTAGATTCTACAAACAAGAGCCCACTATCCGCTTTGCCGGTTATGTCCCTTCGGGCCATTCTATCCCCGGCTTTGCCGCCCCTTCACCAAGGGGCAACTAAAATTCCCCAAATCCCTAGCTACGGGGGCTCACATCGTTTTGCCCGCTAAAAATAAGTTACAAATTTGAGTTAATCGGTACAATTCCGATTGTGGTTATAGGTTACTCAGGTTTCTGAGGTTGCTTAGTTTCCTCGAAAGTGCCAATAAGCACTAGCGTTATCAACTCGTTCAGGAAACCTGAGCAACCTTAGTAACCTGAGCAGCCTTCCCCTTAAGAGAGTGCTTCTCTGGTGGTATTCACAATTTCTGCTTTTTCCAGACCAGTCACTGCTGCACCTGCTCGGGTGACCAGGACCGGAACCATCTTGGCAGCTTCTGCTTTGACAGTTTCCAGTGTCAGATCCTCTTTGGGATTGTCCAAGCTGATGGTCATGGTGGATTTTCCAGTGGTAAATGTAAGTTCTAACTGTTTCATAATGAATTTCCTTCCGAGGCATAGCCTCTACCGAATGATATGTAATTTCTCGTCTGTCCCCCGCTCCCTTGTCGGGGATACTGCTACGTTAAGGCATTGAATCGTACGTATAATTTCGCTAGAAGTTACAGGTTGCTCAAGTTGCTTAGGCTGCTCAGGTTTCCTGAATGTACCTATAGACGCTAGCGTTACTAGTTCATTCGAGAAACCTGAGAACCTTGAGAATCCTGAGCCACCTGAGAAACCTGTATCTCAGCAGGAATCATCGCACATTTCGCTTACCTCAATGACATTTCTCGGGCGCGGCCCGAATGGGATTTGCATTTCCTTTGTTTTCGGTTCTCATCTTTTCCTTCCTTTCTGGAGTTCTTTCTTGCCTCTCCATCAATAAGGTAGATTCAGTTTTGATTTTCGGAACATAGATTGTGACATTTTTTAGTTAAGCGAAATATGAGATGATTTACTTTGGTTCAAAGGTTGCTCAGGTTTCTCAGGATACTGAAGTTTCTCACGTTTCTCGAATGAGCTAATGACGCTAGCATCTATCGGCACATTCGGAGAACCTGAGCACCCTGAGAATCCTTAGAAACTTGAGCAACCTATCACCACTAGCGAAATCACACATACTAACGCTCTATTAACCCATCAGCCTAGCTCACTCATCCCAATGGGCATTTTCCACTTCCGCTTTCTCAAGTCCCCAACTGGGTTGCAATGCATATCGACTTCTGTCTACGTATCCTTCTGGAACGATCTGAGACGTTGTCATAGCCTCCAGGAAATCAGGTGATTTCTTGCAATTTTCACGAAGTCGTTTCAGTAAAGCCCGATAGGCACGGTCGCCAAAATGCATCTGTTCTTGTATTTCCCGAGCGTTCTTCCCCTGGTACAGCAGTGTCAATAGTTGCTGTTGTTTCCTGGAAAGATTCATCTTTTGCAAGAGTGCATCCCATTCTTCCTTCGACAAGGAAAACTGGATTTCACTTCCTGCTGGTTCTGGCACATCTTCTACATCTACAGATTCTTTCTGTCTATAAGATCTGAATTTCTTGATATAGTCCAAAGCCGCCCAGCGAATATACTTGTTGATATGAGACGCCAAGTACGGATTTCTCTCAGGTGAATAACGCTGTACAATTTCAACAAACCGCAAGCAGAGTTCTGCATACATATCTTCATGGGACAAGCCATCGTAATCGACTTGGGACGCTTTGACTAAAAGGCCTCTGTAAGCTGTGAATAATTGGCCCAAAGCCAACTGGTCACCTGCTTGCGCTTTTCTTGCCAGTGCAATCTGTTCTTCATTGATTATAGATTTGTCAAAGTCTTTCATCGCGATACCTCCGTATCATCACGGAGGGGCCCCTCGTAAGTATTTTTTTGAAATACCCGGGTGATTTCTATCCTTACTATACCGGATGGGTAAGAAGTGCATATCTGGCAAAGGACATTCTGAAACGGCTAGTTTGGGCGGTTTGAAAAAGTGAAATCCATAAAAAGAGACTCTACCAATTAGCAAAATAAAAAAGCACTTTCTGAAACACCCTTTTTGCGTGGTTTCAGAAAGTGCTTTTTACTTTTTTCAATTTTTTACTCTGACAAGAAATACGGTATTATATCCAGCGTCATGGGGACTGACGAAATTTGTACGAAATGACGCTAAAGTTATAGCCGCTTCTCTCAGCAGCAATGAAACAGTTATCAATTCCCCTAATCCCTAATCCCTAGGCACCCAAATTCAAATTCAAACCAGCACAAAGAAGCATGGTCGTCCCTTGATAACCATAATGATGACCACCGCTAATCGGCAGCAGCGCTTTTCACAACCTTCCGAAGAAAGTGCTAGCTCTAGGCTCGGTCGTAGCAGCCTGAACATCAGGAATTGGTGTTGGATAGGACTTCCATGCTTCTTTATGTAGTTATTTCATTTTCAGCTTCTCTGCGGGCCCGCTGATTGGCTGGGATTGAAAACCGAAATCTTAAATTTATACTGTCTCCCCTCTTTGCGATCCAGTCCTTAAGGTTCGTACTTCTGGATAGCATAAGCTGAGATGGGTATTCCGGAAAGATTTCTTTTTCCCTCTCCATCAATATAGTAGATGGAACTTCCCATTTCGGAACATTTTGAATAAACACTATTTAGAAATTGTATCCGTTGGAATCATTCCGCTAAAGATTATAGGCTACTCAAGTTTCTCGAATGTACCGATAACGCTAGCGTCTATAGGCATTTTGGGAGAACTTGAGTAACATTAGCAACCTGAGAAACTTGAGCAACCTGTTACCCCTAGCGAAGTCATATCTACTAACACAAATTTTTAACAGCCCCAGTCCTAGTCCCTAGCTACAAGGAAAATAAAAAAGCAGTGAGCATCGGTTTCATACCAATCGCTCACTGCTTATATTTCCTTATTTACTCAAAATGACATACACTTCTCTATTTTCATTGCCATTCTCTTCCACGGTCACTTCGTGGTGCACCAGCTGTTCCAACCGTTCTTTCCACTCCTCTTGGTTCAAAAGAGCAGCTACTTCTTTCTGGCACTGGATGAGAAGGTCTGTTTTGAAAAATTCCTGACCCGCTCTATTTCGCAAGTCTTCCAATATCTTCCCTGCCATAGCTTCGGCGGAAAGTATCCGACCGCTTCCATGACATAGGGGACATGTATCGTAGTAATGCTGCCACAGGCGGTGTACAGTTCGTTTCCGAGTCATTTCCACCAAGCCCAACGACGTCATACCACACACCACGGTTTTCACCCGATCGGTTCGTACCTGCTCTTTCAAGTAGCGGACCAGTTTTTCCTGCTGGGATTTTTTCTCCATATCCAGGAAATCGATCATGATGATGCCACCGATACCCCGCAGACGGATTTGGCGGGCGATTTCTTTGGCTGCTTCCTGGTTAATGAGGTAAGCCAATTCATTGTGAGGCATATTTCCCTTGAAGGAGCCAGAGTTGACGTCAATGGCGGTCAGTGCTTCGGTGTAGTCAATCACCAGAGACCCGCCGGAGGACAGGGGCACTTCTCTTTCAAACAGGGATTGGATTTGTTCTTCCACGTGAAAGGCATGAAATAAAGGCATCCGATTGTCATAGAATCCAATCTTTTCCACTGGGCACAAATTTTCACTCTCGGCGATTTGATGCAACCGTTCATAGGTGTCTTTATCATCCACCCAAAGCGTTTCTACCTCATCGGTCATATAATCCCGCAGGGCTTTCACTGCCAAGTCCCCATCTCGATAGAGCAGGGCCGGTGCTTTTTCTATTTTGAAACGACGGGAAACGATGTCTCCAATTCGCGCCAAAGCGGTCAAATCCTTACGGAAAGCTTCTGCCTCCGCAGTTTCTGCTGCTGTGCGAACCACGGCCCCCATGTTGGGAGGGCAAATGGCACGAGCGGTCTCGCGAAGGGCATTTCGCTTCTCTTCTTTGCGAATTTTCTTAGAAATACCGATATAATTGGTATTCATCAAAGCCACGGCGTATTTTCCAGCAAAAGAAATCTTTTCCGTCACCAGAGGCCCTTTCGTCTCCGTGCTGTCCTTTTCCACCTGTACCAGCACAGAGGCCCCTTCTGTATGGGCTTCTTTGGAAAGAATATCCTTGGTACGAAGAAATGCGTTGCGACCCACACCGATATCGATGAAAAGGCCATTGATGGAAGGCACCACATTCTTGATGATTCCTTTATACACCCGCCCTACCAGGTCCGTTTCTTCTGTTTTTTCTATAGAAATATCCCATAGCAGACCATCATTCAAAATGGCCAGGACTTTTTCCTCTGGTTTTACATGGAGAAGAATCTGTTTCATGGTGCTCCTTTCGTTTTGTTTTGCCACACCGATGGCTTAACATTAGATTTCATACCGCTATGCGAAGGTTCTGTGCAAACCGTTTCCGCTTGTTAAACATGGGAAAATAACCCGCTCTCATAAGGTTCTAATACTGCGATCCCGATAGAATATCATGGAATTTTATATCGCTATATAAAGGTTCTGTTGGAGTCATTTCCAGTTTACTAAACATGGAATAAATTCCGCTCTCATATGGTTCTATCACTATGTTTCACATACAGCAATCAAAGAGGCAGAACTTAACATACCGATTCTAGTTCAATGTTCTGCTTCCCAAATCACCGCTACAGAACCTTCTGATATCCGTTCCACCTCGATGTTCCGCTTCCCAATCCATCACTACAGAACCTTAACATACCGGTTCCACATCAATGTTCCGCTTTCGGTTTTCTCGTTCCAGAACCCTTCTTCGCCATCTCGAATTCTTTGAACACCCCTTTATCAAATGGAGTGAGTCGTTTCCCATCCTTATTTCTATAAGTACCCGTACGGGAGCAGATGAAAGCGTCTGGAATCCACGGGAGGTCGAAGGATTCTGCCAGCATTTTCCAGATGTCTTTAGGCTGCACGGTACCGTTGTTGCTGCGAATGAGGGAGAAGGTCAGATAGGCTCTATTATTTTCGATGCGTACTTTCATCTGTTCCATGATCATAGGCTTTACGTCCATTTCACGGATTTTCTTCGGTGTAACTCTCTTATACAGGAAAGAGGTCAGTGCATTGAATTTGGCAATCTGTTTTTCTGCTTCTTCCTGGTTGGCCCCATCCAGGGTAGGGCCTTCCATTTCATAGCAATCTTCGTTGAAGAAGGCTACGAATTTCGGCCATTCCTGTTTAGCTTCCAGGATGTCATGAATCACAATGCCCTTTGGCAGCTGTGGTTCCATCATGGCGCGGATGTCTTCATTGGAAATGTCTTTTTCCAATTTCAATTCCATATACAGTGGGTCAGCCGTAACGCCTACCCCCAGGGCAGAGTCCAGGGAAATTTTCATATGGGGATTGAAACCTTCCGAGAAGGCGATAGGGATTCCAGAACGGACCACGATGCGTTCCATGGTACGAAGGTAATCCAGGTGTCCCAGGAAACGAAGTTCCTCATTTTTGCTGATAGACAAAAACAGCCTTTTCATGTCCAGTTTCCTCCTTGTGGTCAATCAAGTTTACGTCGATAATGGGGCACACACCACAGCCATTACATGGCAGGTGGCGGCAGTCATGGGTCAGGACACCTTTCTGGGCGATGCGCCATTCTTTGCGAAGGTAATCTTTGGTCACGCCCGCATCGATATGGTCCCATGGTTCCTGTTCGTATTCATCTCTTTTTCTATTGGCATACAGGTCTGGATTGACACCACATTCTTCAAAGGCATCCATCCAGACATCGAAATGGAAGAATTCGGTCCAGCTGTCATATTCGCAGCCTTTTTCCCATGCTTTGTAGATAACTTTAGAAAGCTGACGATCCCCTCTCGCCAGGACGGCTTCCAGGTAACCCGTTTTGGCATCATGATAGGCGTACTTGATATGGCGATTGGTGAAAAGACTCTTCAAGTACTGCTGTTTCCGTTCGATTTCTTCTACGGTGCACTGGGAGAACCATTGGAAAGGTGTAAAGGGCTTCGGTACAAAGCTAGCTACACTGACAGTGATGCGGCAACCATATTTCCCACGCACTTCGTGATACAGTTCATTGATGCGATTGGCCAAATCAGCAATGCCCTTCAAATCTTCATCGGTTTCAGTAGGAAGGCCCATCATGAAATACAGTTTCACTTTGTTCCAACCATTTTGGAAAGCGTTGCGGCAAGCCCCCATGATATTTTCTTCTGTAACGCCTTTGTTGATCACATCCCGAAGGCGCTGGGTGCCTGCTTCTGGTGCCAAAGTAAGCCCACTTTTTCTGACCTGCTGAATTTTTTTAGCAATATCGATAGAAAAACTGTCTACGCGAAGAGACGGCAGACTCACGCTGACCCGTTTGTCTTTGAAATTTTCCAGCAAATGGTCTACCAATTCTGGCAAGCAGGAATAGTCCGCAGAGGACAAGGACATAAGGGAAATTTCATTGTATCCGGTATTTTTAATCAGCGTATCGGCGATTTCCTGGAGTCGCTGTTCACTCTTTTCACGAACCGGACGATAAATCAGGCCAGCCTGGCAGAAACGGCAACCACGGCTGCATCCGCGGAACATTTCCAATACGGCTCTATCATGGACGATTTCAATGTGTGGAAGAATCGGTTTGTCATCGATTTTGACATGCTCTACATCTTTGATGACCCGTTTCTTCACCGGGAATTGGGCCGCTTCATCGAGCGGTTTAATGGAACGGAATACCCCATTGTCATAGTAGGATACTTCATAAAGAGACGGCGCATAGCAGCCTTCGATGGTGGCCATGCGGCGGATGATTTCTTTTCTGCCTCCCGGTTTTCCTTCCGCTTTCCATGCTTTGACGATATCGACCATTTCTTCGATGGCTTCTTCCGATTCACCGATAAAGAACACATCAAAGAAATCCGCTACTGGTTCGGCATTGTATACGCAAGGACCGCCGGACACCACGATGGGGTCGTCGTCGGTTCTATCTTTGGCCCACACCGGAATACCTGCCATATGAATCATATTTAAAATGTTGGTATAGCACATTTCATAAGGCATGGTGAATCCCAACACATCAAAGTCTTTGACCGGACATTTGGATTCCAATGTGAAAAGCGGGATATGCTTTTCTTTCATCATGGCTTCCATATCCACCCATGGAGCGTAAACACGTTCTGCCAAAGCATCGTCTCTGGCATTCAAAACGCTATAAATAATTTTCAATCCCAAATGGCTCATAGCCACTTCGTACACATCAGGAAATGCCAGGGCCACTTTGACGGGAATCTTTTCATGGTCCTTCACGATGCTATTCCATTCGCCGCCAATATACCGGGCCGGTTTCTGGATATGCATAAGCCATACCGGATCAATAGTTACTCGGTTCATCATTCACTCCTAATCAAACATCAGCTTTTTACGCCGCAAATAAATATTCATCAAAATACCTACGCAAATCAGATTCATCAACAGTGCCGACCCGCCGTAACTCATGAAAGGCAGCGGAATCCCGGTGACAGGCATAATCCCCAAAGTCATGCCCACATTGATGAAAATCTGGAAGAGCCACATGGAGAAAATCCCACAGGCCAAAAGAGAGCCAAACGCATCTCCCGAAGAGCGGGAAATCATAATGGTTCTATATAATAGAATAAAATAAAGAAATAGGACAAAAATGGCGCCCACAAATCCCAATTCTTCCCCGATAACGGAGAAAATGAAGTCAGTGTGATTTTCCGGAAGGAAATTCAGCTGACTCTGGGTACCAGCAAACAGCCCTTGTCCGATGAATCCCCCACTCCCGATAGAAATCTTGGACTGGATGACATGGTAGCCAGAACCATAGGGATCCGCACTTGGATTAAACAATACGATGATACGCATTTTCTGGTAGCTGTGAAGGATAAAGAACCAAATCACAGGGAAAGCCACCACCAAAGCCAAGAAAGCACGCTTCACCAGCTGCATCTTGAGGCCACAAATATAGAGCATACCAAACGTAATGGCTGCAAAAACCAGACTGGTTCCCAGGTCAGGCTGAATAAAAATGAGCAGTGTCGGCAAAGCCATCAAAGCTGCCACAGGGAGCAAACTTTTCCACGTTTGAAATCCACTTTTATTATTAGAAAGAAGCCTAGCCAGGCAGATAATCATAATGAGCTTAGCGAATTCAGAAGGCTGCAACGTAAATGGCCCGATCTGAATCCACCGCTGTGCCCCCAACGCACTGGTACCAGCAAATTTAACCACCAGAAGAAGCAACGCATTGATACCATAAATGACTGGCACCAATCGATACAATTTCCGATAGTCAAAATAGAGAGAGCCTCCAGCAATAACAAGTCCTGCCACCAGAAACACGCCCTGTTTCATGACGAAATCATATTGTCCCGGTTTTCCATCCATATTGGCATGGGTGGCACTGGCAATAATCAATAAGCAAATGACAGCCAAGCCCAGCACCGCCATCAGAAGGGTACTGTCTATACGCCGCCAATAACGAATCAGGTTCAAACTGTTCATCTCCTTCTACGCCAGCGATAGCAAGGGCTGCTGCTGTTCCAGGACAGGCCGCGCTCTCTCGTTTTCTCTGGGCTTTTTTCTTTTCTTTCCTTTTCTGCCAGATCCAGCAAATGGTTCCAGCGGGTATCCGGAAATGTTTTATCTTCTAACAACACACGAAGAACCAATGATAGTGCTTTCCCAAAAGCACCGTTTTCTTCATACTCTTGCAACATTCCCTGATGGGCCAGACGATCCGCTTCTTCTGCATAAGGCACCATGCCACAGAAATAATCCGGGTCTACAGTCTCCATCATTTCATCAAAAGAAATCTTAGTTTCATCATTTTTAGCAAATTGGTTCAAGAGAAGGGTACATTCTGTTTTTCTCCCCACCCAATCCATGAGCTGTGACGCATTGCGTCTGGAAGCCCAAGACGGCGCCACCACAAGGATCAACTTTTCTGATACGTTAGCCGCATACTGAATGCCGCCACCGACCCCCGCAGGGCAATCAAGGAAAATGTAATCATATTGTTGTTCCACATCTTCCAGTACGGTGTCCATTGCGGCTGGAATGATATCATCCCAATTTCCATTGGGCGCAGCGGGCAGGAAATCCAAATGATCCGCCGCTTCCAGAATCACATCTTTGGCGAAACATTTTCCTTCTGAAAAATCAATGATGTGATAGAAACAATCATTTTCCAGCCCCAGCACGAGGTCCATATTTCTCATGCCCATATCGCCATCGATAAGAAGAACCTTTTTGCCCTTTCTTGCCAAAGCAATTCCCAAAGAGGCGCAGAGCAAAGTCTTCCCCACACCGCCTTTACCAGAAGCAAAGGATACAATATGTGCCATTATTCTTTGCCTCCTTTTTTGTCTTTATCGTGGTTTTCTTTCTGTTTTCCCGGTGCATAGTCACCGATGTGGAAATAGGCATCCATGATTTTCTTGACCACTGGTGCTGCCGAATCGGAGCCGAAACCACTGTGTTCAAACATACAGAGCACCACCACTTCTGGTTTGTCAAACGGCGCATAGGCCACAAACCAGCCGTTATCCAACCCATTGGTTTCTGCGGTCCCGGATTTCCCTGCAATGGAAATGGGGTAATGTTCAAACAGCTGTCCACCGGTCCCTTCTTTGGTCATAACCATCCGAAGTCCTGTATGGAGCGTATCCAGTGTACTTTGTGAAATAGGAAGGGTTCCCAGCTTGTTAGGAGAGAAAATCTTTTGTGGTGTGCCATCCAAATTATCAATACGGCTTACCAGGTATGGTTCATACTTGAAGCCCCCATTGGCAATGGCTGCATAAACCATGGCCATCTGAATCGGCGTGGTCAAATTGAAACTTTGCCCGATAGCCGCATCCATGGTTTCCCCTAAGTACCAGTCCTGTTCAAACACTTTCTTCTTATAGGCTTCGCTGGCTACATTTCCGTCCGCTTCGCCTGACAAATCGATACCCGTGGGTTTTCCTAAACCAAATTCTTCCGCCATATGGGAAATTTTATCAATCCCTACACGACGTCCCAATTCGTAGAAATATACGTTATCCGACTTAGCCAATGCTTCGTAGAAATTGATCCAACCAAAGGCTTCACCCTGGGCATTTCGCTTATCTACAATCCAATGTTTCCCGCTATCAAAGATTCGTTCTTCCGGTGTCACCGCTTTGGCTTCCAATGCGGTTGCCCCCGTAATGACTTTGAACAACGAACCAGGTGGATAGGAAGACGCAATGGTGCGGTTCTGCATAGGATGATTCTTATTATTGACAATTTCATTCCAATCTTTGGAAGAAATGCCTTTACTGAATCGGTTCGGGTCATAAGAAGGCCAGCTAGCCATAGCCAGAATGGCACCGCTATTGGGGTCAATGGCAATGGCCGAAGCCCCGGTGGGCATGACTCCCGAATGGGCCAGCTCATTCACTTGGGCTTCCATAGCATCTTCGGCGGCTTTCTGTAAGTTGGCATCCAAAGTCAAACGGACGCTGTTACCAGAAATAGCCGGGCTGCCCCCTACATAACGAACAGGCTGCCCTGACGCATTGACTTCCACCGTTTTGGAACCATTCTTTCCTTCCAAGTACTGGTTGTATTGCCGTTCCAATCCAGCACGACCAACCAAAGTGGCGGTCGTGTATGGATTTCCTTCCGCATCTTTATCATCGGGCCCCGCTTCTCCGACATACCCCAAAACCTGGGCCCCCGCATTGCTGTACGGATACACACGAAGCGGATTTACTTCAATTTCAATGCCAGGAAATTCGTCTTTCTTCTCTTCAATTTGTGTTGCCACATCGATGCCTACATCATTGGCCAGATAAATGGCACCAAAAGCCAATTTGTTATCTTCAATTTTCTTTTTGATATCCGCTGTAGGCACTTTGAGTAGAGCAGACAACCGATTCAGTGCTTCATCAGACAGGGTATTTCCTTTGCGATCCACTGGCATGATGACACTATAAGCTGACCGCGAGCCGGCCATGATGATTCCATTTCTATCATACATGACCCCACGGGTGGCCTGCATAGGAAGATGGCGGATGCGGTTGCCATCAGCCTCTTCTTTATAATAACTTCCCTCTATGACCTGCATGTAAAACAAGCGGGCCCCCAGAATCAGAAGCAGCACAATGGCAGCAGAAATCATCCGGGCATAGCGGGATTCTTCTTTATTTTTTAATAGCCTTGTCAAAATCGAAGGCACATCTTTATTTACCACTGCGGTTCACCTTCCCGTTTCATTCCCCAAATGATGCGATGGAGAAATAAAGAGCCTACCCCATTCATGGCAATGAAGGGCAGTCCCAGATACAGGAAATAGGAAATTGGCGGATAATGGCTGCCAGCCCACCACATAATCAGACTGGACAGTACCACATAGATGGCCGAAGCAATCAGTACCGCCAAAAGGGAAATATACCAATGGCAGTTATACCGTTCCCGCCCCAGTTCCAGAAAAAGAAGGGTAATCGCCAGGTAGGGCAGGAGATGCAGTCCAAAGAAATTGCTAATCACAATATCCTGTAAAAGTCCTCCTACCATGGCAAGAATGAGACAGGTTCTTTTTTCAAATACCAGTGTGGAAAGTGCAATCACCACCAGCCACAAATCAGGCTGGGTAATGCCATCAAATAAGAATGGCAAGAAGGACGATTGGAGAAAGAACACCACCACGCTGAGTACCACCAGACTTAAGGTACTCATTCTTTCTCACCTGCCTGGTGTTTATTTGGATTCATTGGCGGTTCCTTCTTCGGCGGTTTCACCAGAATGCTTTCCGGTGCAGTCTTCTGGATATGGTCAATAATCACAAAAACTTCTTCCATATGAGAGAAATCAGCGGCCGGTGTGATGTTGGCTACCTGGGTACCTCCGATGGCATCTACATCCACTTTGTCTACGGTACCGATAACCAGTCCTTTCGGATACACACCACCATAACCAGAAGTCACGATGGTATCCCCTTTAATCACATCCGCTTCTTTCGGCAAATTGGTGAAGGCCAACTGTCCCGGATTACCACTATTCCCAGATACCATAGAAACCACCCGAGATGTGGGGCGCTGTACAATGCCGCCTACAGAAGTACGGGGATCCAAAAGGAGCTGCACTCTAGCGGAATTCTGATACACTTCACTGACAAATCCCACCAAGCCAGAAGGCACAATGACAGGCATGTATTTCTGGAGCCCACTATCTTCCCCACGGTCAATCACCATAGTATGGGTCCAACCGCCATAGTCTCTGGAAATGACAGAGGCGCCAGTCAAACGGTACTGGGTATAACCCTGCTTGAAAGACAGTAAATTTTTCAGGCGGATATTTTCTGCCAGAATTTCACTGTAATGGGCCTGTTCAGCCTTGAGTCCTTCATTTTCTTTCTTCAGCTCATCCAATTCATTCCAATTGTCCCATACTTGATGAAAAATACCCAAACCATTTTCACCAAGCCATGCAGCCCGGCTCACGCCATAAGAAAAAGGAGCGGCGCCTACAGATAATGGTTGGGAAACAAAAGGAATGTATTCTCTATGCCGCCAAAACCAGCCGCACACGCCCATGAACAGCAATAACAGGACAGCGGTAATCATTTTTTTCTTTCCGAAAAATAGCATGATTAAGCTCCTCCATAATATTTCTCACCATTTTCAATCAAAAATGGCAAAGACTTATACTTTTCAAATGCTTCATAGCAACCCAAAGCCACCACATCTGCCGGTGCGTCCGGTACGGTCACCGGAATGCCCAATTCCGAAGAAAGCCATTCTTTCAATCCATCCAGCAAAGCACTGCCTCCAGAAACAAGCATCCCCTGTTTCAGCAGGTCGTCGGCCATGTCCGGTGTGGCATTTCTAAGAAGCCGCTTGATAAGCTGCAAGACCGGCTGCACAATGTGCTGCATCACCGGACTCATTTCTTCCGTAGACAGCTCAATCACCACTTCCACTCCATCGCGGATACGACGGCCCCGTACAGTAAATGTATTTCCACCATTCCGAGAGAGAGAAATCATTTCACTCTTCAGTTTTTCCGCCTGGTCCAGACCAATCATGATTTGATACTTGTCTTGCAAATATTGACAAATTCCCAAATCAATGTGATGTCCCCCAAAGGACATTTCCTCCTGGGCCACAATACCGCCGCAGCTATAGAGTCCTGCATCGGTCACATCACGACCAATCACTAGAGAAAGAACCACCTTCGGACCATCCAGTTCTAATCCTGCCCCAATGGCAGCGGCTGCCGGCGCCGGAATCAAGTAGACGTGTTGAGATCCTGCGTGAATCAGCGCATCCACCAAAGCATGACGGGTAACAGAACTGATTTCTCCTGGAATCGCAATCATCACCGTAGGACGACTGACAGAACGATGAAGCGATTTCTTGATAAAAAAGCGAAGCATTGACTTGGTCATTTCATAATTGGCAATGACCCCATTCTGTACCGGCCATTCCAAACCATTATTGGCCGGTGCCTTGTGGTAATGAATCAACGCTTCCGTGCCGAATCCCAGTACGTGACCATCAATATTATCCACCGCCACCGTACTGGCTTCCGCCAAGATAATTTTATCCTTCTGATACATTCGAACCTGTGAAGACCCCATGTCGATCCCCAGCCGATTCGATAAGGCTGCAAAAGCTTTCATATTTTTCCTCACTATATTTGTGACTAGTGACTCGTAACTGGTTACTAGAATATCGTACCTTTCCTAGTCATCCGTTGCCAGCTTTCCAGTCACTCAATTTCATAATCCGTGTAATTCTATCATATATAGATAGACCATATTATTATAACACGGTTACCACCATCTAGCAGAGGGAAAAAATGAATTTCTTTTGTAAATAGCGATTGCAGAGGAAAACAGACAAAAGGGTTCTCAGGGTTCTCAGGGTTCTCAGGGTTCTCAGGGTTCTCAGGGTTCTCAGGGTTCTCAGGGTTCTCAG
>CAKQBK010000061.1 GCA_934216155.1 uncultured Dialister sp. | reverse complement strand
GGGTTCTCAGGGTTCTCAGGGTTCTCGTGCGATTAGAAATCTAACGATTTCCTCCGCACGAGAACCTTTTGATATCCAGTACATCACCATGTTTCACTAACCGTGTTATTGCTACAGAACCTTTGCATACACACTTCACCTCTATATTCCTCTAGCCATGCCATCGCTACAGAACCTTCCACATGCACGCTTCACTTCCATGTTTCTCAAACCACGTCACCACCACAGATCCCCCAAGAGCCCCTTCCTCAGGAAGGGGCAGGCTCGCTTGCGAGCCGGGGATAGGCCGATGAAGAAGAGTTGTTAGACAAGCCGCCTTCGCAGAACGCCGACAACGCTAAGCATCTCATCTCAATGTATCTGCCAGTGCGAGCTATCCCCCCTGCCCTCCTTCTAAAGGAAGAGGGTAGCCGCTAATGCAAATATCGCTACGCAACCCTAGTCACCAGTCACTAGCCACTAGTCACCATAATATTAATTGTAAAAAAATATAAGAACTTCATCACATGATGTAACTCAAAGGAAGATGAAATATTGAAAATAAGTTTCTTTGAAAAAAATATTTATTTTTTGAGTAAATTATGATTGACTTTATAGAAACATTGTACTAAACTTAAGGCATGTTAAATATAGCATGCAAGAAAACGAATACATGGGAAATATTCGTCTTCTCGTGCTATATGACCCGCTTGATTTTAGCGGGAAATTTTCAAAGGAGTGATTTTTCATGAAAAAAAGTCTGAAAACTGTATTGTCCGTATCTATGGCAGCTCTGTGCGCACTGGGAATGGGAATGTCCGCTAATGCGTATGAACTGAACTCTGAAGTTAAAGATGTAACTCCAGCTCTCCGCGAAGCTTCCACTGTAGGTGTATGGACCGCAGAAAACCCGGCTATGAAAGATGCACCAAATAAAGATGCTGTTCTCGTTATGACCTTCGGTACCACCTTCACCGACACCAGAGCAAAAACCATTGATGCTGTAGAAGCAGCTATTCAGAAAGCTCATCCAGATGTACCGGTATTTGAAGCATATACCTCTCATATCATTATCGACCGCGTAAAAGCTAAAGAAGGAATCACCAAACTGACTCCAGAAGAAGCTTTTGCAAAACTGCAGAAGGAAGGCTACACCCGTGTAGCTGTTGTTTCCCTGGACGTTATCCCAGGCATGGAATACAGCTATGACTCTGTAGTAACCAAGATGCAGGTTCCGAATTTCAAGAAGATTTCCCTCGCTACCCCACTGATGTACTTCCAGGGCACCGAAGGGGAACCAGATCAGGTTGTTGACTTCCTGAAAGCTCTGTCCTCTCAGTTCCCGAAGATGGGTAAACATGATGCTACCCTGATCATGGCTCATGGTACTCCACATCCGGGCAACGCTTACTACAGCGTTATCCAGGATCGTCTCCATGAACTGGGCATGAACAACGTATTTGTATACTCCGTAGAAGGTCGTCCAAACCTGGAAGACGTTATCCCGAAGCTCAAAGCTGGCGGCTACAACCATGTTACCCTGATGCCAATCATGATGGTAGCAGGTGACCATGCAAACAACGATATGGCTGGCGACGAAGAAGATTCCCATAAGAGCATTCTCCAGAAGGAAGGTTTCAAAGTTGACACCTACATCCATGGCCTTGGTGAAAACGCTAACGTTCGTGGCCTCTATGTAGATCGTGCTACCGAAGCTATCGATGCTCTGCAGAAATAATTTCCACCAAGTGGTATACTCTATGTAAGAGATGATTCTCTGACATGAAAGAAGCCCTTACGTCATCTCGACGTGAGGGCTTTTCTTTATCCCGTTTCCGTTTATCTTACATAGTGCATCTTCCGCTATATAATTTAATTAGGAATTAGGAATGAGAAATTAGGAATGAAGGTGGCGGCGCATATAAATTGGACGCGCCGCAAAGATTAAAAAATAAATCATGGGTATTGGGGGCGCTATATGAATTGTGTGCCCCTTCCACCACTTCCTCACTCCTAATTCCTCACTGCTTTTAAAAAGGAGTATTTCTATGAAAAAATTTCTAGCCTGTGTAGCTGCCGCTGCCTTGTGCCTATCTCTTTCTGCCTGTGGTGGCAGTGGTGCCGGTAGCCAAAGCGGACTGTCTTATACTTACAAAGACCAAACCATCAGTGTCAAAGCAGCTCCTCAGCGAGTGGTCACTCTGTCCGCTCCCCTGCTGAATATGGCCTATGCCGTAGGTGGTACTTCCCAAGCTCGTCCTGAAACCACCAGCCCCATTCCGGAAGAAGCGAAATCTATCCCTACCATTGGTCATGTACAAAATATCAATATGGAAGCCCTGGTAGGTATGAAACCAGACCTGGTTTTGGGCGAAAAGAATCAGAATTCCAAATTGGAATCATTGCTGCAGAGCAATAAGATTCCCTATGTGCTCATCCAATACGATGGTATCAACGACAATGTACCGCTCTTGAAATTCATGGGACAGGTCTATAACAAACAGGAACAAGCCGACAAGGTCATTAAAACCTATGAAGACGGCATCAAAGCTGTCATTGATAAAGCCTCTGCAGAAAAAACACCTGCCAAAGTAGCTGTGCTCCGCGCCACTGGCAAAGATGTAACCGCTGAAACACCGAAATCCATCTGCGCTTCCATGGTGGATATGCTGAAAATGAATAACGTCATCACCTCCCATAAGGACATGAAACTGGATAGCAAAACTGTCCCCTATTCTTTGGAACAGCTCTCTGCTGATGATCCAGACACCATTTTCATCGTCACCATGGGTAAACAAAGTGAAATCAACAAGAAATTAGACGAATCCATGAGAAATAACCCCTCCTGGGCCCACCTCAAAGCCGTACAGAACAACCGCGTCTTCTTCCTGGAATCCAACCTGTTCCTCATGAACCCAGGCGTGAAAACGCCGGAGGCACTTCAGAAATTGTATGACCTCGCCTATGGAGAATAAATATAGCGGAAAGGTTATTATTCTGCCGTTTCCATAAACTTAACATAGAAACTTGCCCGCTTTCCAAAGGGTTATTATTGTACAAACCTATTTAGATTCACGCAATCAAAATACCGCTAGCATCAAGCTTATAAAAGGTTACATGAAAATGTGATATAACCTATTATAACCTTGATGCTAGCGGTATTTTGATGTATGTCTCCACAGATATCAGTAGAATAATAACCTTTATGATAGCGGGCTAGTCTTTATTTGAATTCCATGGTTAAAGGCAAAAGAATAACCTTTTATATGATTTACGGCGCTTCAAAATTTCATGCGCCGTACCACCATTTCTAACTTCTCACTTCTAACTACTCACTGCTTTTCCAAAAGCCCATTAATCGCTATACTGGGTCTTCCTTTTCTCATTTCGATATCTGCATCCACGTCAAACACTTCTGCAATAGCTTCGTGGGTCATTACTTCCATTGGTGGCCCGGAGCGCTGAATGATGCCGTGTTCCAGCACAAGCAGATCGGTGGAGTAGCGAATGGCTTGGTTGATTTCATGGAGAACCATCACCACCGTTAAATTTTCTTCCTTATTCAGTTTGGATACTAGTTCCATCACTTCCAGCTGATGGCAAATATCCAGGTACGTTGTCGGTTCATCAAGAATGAGAATTTTCGGCTCCTGGGCCAGTGCCATAGCAATCCATACCCTCTGCCGTTCCCCGCCAGAAAGGCTGGCCGCCAGACGATCTTTCAGATGGATTGTATTGGTCTTTTCCATGACTTGCTTCACCACATCCCGGTCGTGCTGGGATACGCCAGTATACCAATGCTGATAGGGATAGCGTCCACAGGAAACCAATTCTTCTGCAGTCATATCTTTGGGAATATCATGGAACTGCGGCAAAAATGCCACTTCCCGTGCCATTTCATTGGTTTTATAAGAAGAGAGTGGTCGTCCATTGATTTCGATGGACCCCTTATCAGGTTTCAAATTGCCTGTCACGGTTTTCAGTAGTGTCGATTTCCCGCAACCGTTTCGCCCCAAAAAAGTGACAATACTCCCTTTCCGGATAACGCCACTGGCACCGCGCAGCACATGGTGGTCACCAAAGGACACATGAATATCTGAAATTTGAATTGCAATATCATCCATCAGGAATTCCTCCTCAGCAAGTACAGGAAGAACGGTGCTCCCAAGAACGCCATAATGATGCCCGCCGGTATTTCTATAGGCGAGAATAGGACACGTCCCAAGGTATCACAGAAAACCAGAACCCCAGCACCTAAAATAGCAGAACCAGGAACCACATATTTATAATCAGTGCCAATAATAAGCCGTACAATGTGTGGCACCACCAAACCTACGAATCCGATGAGGCCAGCGATACTGACAGCCCCCGCTGCCAGAAGAGCCGCCACAGCCGTCATAGAGAAACGCACTTTTTCGACCGGCACGCCCAAGCCACGAGCGGTTTCATCGCCCAAGGAAAGAATGGTCAGTACCTTGCATCCCGCCAAAGCGAAAACCAAGCCCAGAATGGTATAAGGAAATAAAGATTCTACCTGGGGCCAGCTGCGAGCAGAGAGTCCCCCCACCATCCAGAGAAGTGCCCCCTGGACTTTATCGGAGTAGAAAACCAGCAACGCAGAAATGCCACTTCCTAAGAATGCATTCACTGCCACGCCGGCCAAAATGATACGGCTTGGGCGAACCCCATTTTTCCATGCCAGCGCATAAACCGCTGCCGCAGACGCCATGGCGCCAATAAAAGAAACCGGCGTCAAAAGCAAGGACGCTTCGGGCATGAAAATTAGCATCATGACCCCAGCCAAGCCTGCCCCACTGGAAACCCCTACGATCCCAGGATCCGCCAAGGGATTCTTCATCACCGCCTGCAAAATGGCACCGGACACCGCCAAATTGGCCCCCACCAAGGCCCCTACAATATTTCGTGGGAAGCGAATGTTCCAAATGACCATCTCATCAGTGGTTTCCACATTGCCTAAAAGGGTATGCATAATGGTACCAAACGAAATATCCGCAGAGCCAAAGATCAGACTCACCACCATGGCAAATACAGTAAACACCGCAAATATACCAATCACAAATACGCGAAAGGCTTTGCTCTTCCCCGTTTCTTGGGACTTGCTGCTCATTTTCTCCTCCTTTAATGGAATGCGTAATGCGAAGTGCGTAGTGCGTAATGAAGGTGGCGGCGTCACAATTCATATAAACGCCGCAAATTATATATTGTTAAGTTAAGAATTTGCGTCAGTAGGTATGATTCCCGTGGAGCTTATAGGTTACTTAGGTTTCTCAAGTTCCTAATGACTCTCACGTTTCTCAAATGTGCCAATAAACGCTAGCATTATCATCTCATTCAGAGAACCTGAGAAACTTAAGACCTGAGAAACTTTGACGCAAAAGAAATTATCCTATGTTTCGCTTAATTTGATAACATTGCCTTCTATCATTACGCACTATCAAAAAAGAGAAGCATGGACTGATTCTTGGAATCACGTCACGCTTCTCTTATTTTGAAGTGGTTAGATTATCAGTTATATTTAATTATAACATTTTTCGTTTTTAATACAAGTGAATTTAGAAACAAAATTCTTGTTTCTAAAAGGGGATTGTTGTGCCGCCATGGATTGATAAACATAAAAATGGCACCGCTAGTGTCCAAGGTTACTATTCTGCCATGTTCATTTTCTACCATATCTATGATTCCGCATGAAAAAAGGTTATAAAAGGTTATGGCACTAAGGAAACATCCATAACCTTTTATAACCTTGATAGTAGCCGTAGCAAACTACATGACTCATAGGGAATCAGCAGCATAATAACCCTGTCACTAACTGCATCATCCCCTATGTCTCAGGGGAAATCTGCAGAACAATAACCTTTTCCTCTATAGGTAAAACCGCTATGTTCTACTTTTTGCCCTGCACAAACAGCATATTATTATCCCGTTTCACCAGATTGTACATCAGCGCATTGACACAGGAAGCCACGATGGAGCTGCCACCTTTGGTGCCTCTGACGGTGATGAACGGACATGGAGCACGGCGTACCAGCTGTTCTTTGGAATCAGCGGCACCTACGAAGCCAACAGGAATACCGATAATAAGCGCCGGTTTGATGCCGTCTTCTTCTACCATACGAATAGCTTCATAGAGCGCGGTCGGTGCATTGCCTACCGCAATGATGGAACCATTCAGGTCTGTACCAAAAGAATTCATAGCTGCCATGGAACGAGCGATACCTTTTTCTTTTGCCAGTGCTGCAATTTCCGGATCAGACACACGGCAGAATACTTCGCTGCCCAGTGCTTTCAGTGCATTCTTATTGATACCAGCTTTGACCATGTTCACATCGGTATAGATGTTGCAGCCTTTAGCCAATGCTTCGATACCAGCAGCGACAGCGCCTTTGCTGGTCTGAATCAGATGACCATAGTCCACGTCGCCGGACGCATGAATCATGCGAGAGTACACTGTCACTTCTTCCGGTGTCAGGTCGATATCCATAATGAATGGATTGATTAAATCCATGCTTTTGTCTTCAATCGCTTTTGGGCTTTTAATGAATTCCATAATGCTCCTCCATATATGTCAGAACGGCTTCCGGTGTGTTGAATACCGGCACGCCTTCCAGTTTTGCTTTTGGTTTATCGATCACAATGACTGCAATACCCGCTTCCATAGCAGCTGCCAATTTGGTGTCACTGCCACCGATGAGTCCGCTATTCTTGGTGACCATCACATCGGCGTGATAGTCATGAATCATAGCCAAATTCATTTCATAAGAGAAAGGACCCTGAATAGCCAGGATATTTTTGGCTTTCATTCCCAAGTCTTCGCACATTTTGATAACCCCAGACGTAGGAAGTACGCGAGCCCAGATGGTTTTCCCTTCCAAAGCCTTGGCGTGAACGAAGGTAGCCAAGGTTTTGGACCCTGTGGTGAGCAAAACGCTGTTTCCTAATTTTCCAGCCAAATCAGCGGCTTCAAATTCGTCTTTGGCGTGATACAGCTTGTCATAATCGGGCAGCGGAATTTCTGCTCGTTCGTAACGGACATAGTCAATGCCTGTTTCTTTGCAAGCTGCATAGGCTGTTTCAGAAACAATGGCTGCATAGGGATGACTGGCATCCAAAATCAGGGTGATCCCCTTTTCTCGGATGACGCGAATCATATCTTCCTTCTTGAAACGTCCCACTTCAATATCCAATCCCTTGTGGGCAGCCAATACTTTCCCATACTGGCTGACGACGGTCATGAGAATTTCCTGCCTCTGGCCTTCCGGTCTGGACTGCTCCCGGTCTGCCAGCTTGGCCCCGATTTCTCTACCGTCCTGTGTTCCGGAAATAATCCAAATCAAGCTTTGTACCCCCTTGGAGTAATCATTTTGCCATCAGCTACAAAAGTGGTACTCTTGCCGATGATAACGGTAGACTGCATGTCTACGTGTTCCTGTGGCAATTTTTCCAAAGTAGAAATGGTCCAGTTCATGCCCGGACGGCCTGCTTTTCTTACGATGCCAACCGGTGTTTCTGGTTTTCTATATTTCAAAACAATATCTCTGATTTCATCCAAATAGGTAGCACGGCCGCGGCTCTTTGGATTGTAAATGGCAATGACAAAGTCACCTTCTGCAGCCAAAGCGGCTCTCTTCTTGATCTGGTCCCATGGAGTCATCAGGTCAGACAGAGAAATGACCGCATAGTCATGCATGAGTGGTGCGCCCAGAGCCGCAGCAGAGGTATTCGCTGCGGTCAGTCCTGGAATGACTTCACATTCTGGACGCTTTTCTTTTTCGACTTTCTGAATCAGTTCCAGCACCAAACCGGCCATACCATAGACACCAGGATCGCCAGAAGAAATGACAGCCACTTTATGGCCCTCAGAAGCCAGTTCTACCGCTTTGCGGCAGCGATCCACTTCCTGGCGCATGCCATTTCCTACGACTTCCTTATCGGCAATCAGGTCTTTCACCAATGCGATATAGGTATTATATCCTACGATAATATCAGATTCTTCAATGGCTTTAATGGCCTTCGGGGTCATTTCTTCTTCATGGCCCGGTCCGATACCAATGACCCGGACAATCCCTGGGCAATTGACACCGTTACACTGACAAACTTGGTTTTCGGCAGAAGCGTTTTTCCCTTCATTGATTCCATTAACGCTGCTGATTGACATACGTTTCCCACTCCTATCGTTTTCTCTACGAATTTTGAAATAGTTAATGAATATTCTTCCGTGATTTTTTTAAGTTCCTCTGCTTTGTAAAAATGAATCGGAAGATTCATGGAACTGGCAAAATCAAGTAAGCCCTTTTCGTCTGCTTTGAGGTCCACACTGGCCAGAGACACCACCTGATACCCATAAGCACCGGCTTTTTGCAAAGCCCCTTCATAGGCGCTGCGAATCAACTCTTCCGGTGTGCCTCGTTTGCAACCCATACCTACAAATAAATTTTTTGGCCGCAAATAGACGAAAGGTTTGTGACAATTGATATTTTGATTGGAAATGATGGCATAGCCATCCCATTCTTCTTCATGTAAATCAGAAAGAGGTTTCCAGGAAATTCCCTTCTCTGTAAGCCGCTCTCCGATAGAAACAGCTCCTTCGGTTTCCATATCCAGAAACCAAGCAAATCGTTTTCCTTCGGCGATGATGCTATTGACCGGTTTCAACGCCCCTAAAGGTTCCACCCGCATCATCAATTCCCGTGCCACATCATCGGGAGCTCGCCTTTCGTGGACATCGGTGGCAGTAGTAATGACCGGATCGGCGCCTACAGCTGCTGCCACTTCTCGTGCCCATGCATTGGCTCCCCCTAGATGACCGGACAACAAGGAAATACAATGTTTTCCACATTCATCCATAACCAGCACCGCCGGATCAGACGCTTTGCTCACCACATGAGGAGCAATGGCCCGCACCGCAATACCGCTAGCCATGATGAAAAGGATGCCATCATATGTAGAAAATATGTCTGAGGTCAAAGCCAACGTGCGCTGGAAATACAACGCCGTTTCTCCGCTTTCAGACCCTTTCCGTTCATATAAGGTACCATCTCCGGAAATGCCTGCTTTCACCTTGGCTCCCAAAAGAGCACCTGTCTTAGAAACAGAAATAATGGCATAATGCATTGGCATTCACCTCTTTTTAGTGATTAGTGACTCGTGACTGGTGACTAGGGATTAGTCATTTCTTTCCAATCCCTAACATCCATTTTCATACATAGCAGCGACGCTTTATGAATTGTGCGTCCCTACCACCATTTCTAACTTCTCACTACTCACTTCTCACTGCTTTTTAGTCAGTACCTTTTCTGAACATGGTTGTGAACTTGCTGTCGTACAGTTTGGACAGTTCATAATCGGTGTCCAGTACTTTGCCAACTACGATCATGGCCTGACGAACGACGCCAGCCTGGTGGAGAATTTCTGCAATGGTATCAATGGTGCCGCGGAAAATTCTCTGGTCTGGCCAGGTAGCACGAGCTACGATAGCCACTGGAGTATCTCCTGGATAGCCGCCATCTTTCAAGGTAGCCATGACCTGGTCGATAGCCTGTACGGAGAGGAAAATGCACATGGTCGCCTGGTGAGCGGCCAGAAGTGCCAATTTTTCTTTCGGCGGTACCGGAGTACGGCCTTCCATACGAGTAATGATGACGGTCTGAGAAATGCTTGGCAGAGTATATTCCTGTTTCAAAGCCGCTGCGGTAGCCAAGAAAGAGCTGACCCCTGGAATGACTTCAAACTGGTCTTCTTTGATTCCTGCTGCACGAAGGCCATCCATCTGTTCCTGAATAGCACCATAAATAGCTGGGTCACCGGTGTGTACACGAGCGACCAGCTTTCCAGCGTTCAGTGCTTCGATTTCTACCTTCAGCACTTCATCCAAGTTCATGGTAGCACTGTTGTACACTTCAGCACCTTTTTTACCATATTTCAAAATTTCAGGATTGACCAGAGAACCAGCATAGATAATCACATCGGCTTCCCCGATGAGACGCTGCCCTTTCACAGTAATCAGTTCTGGATCTCCAGGGCCTGCACCAATAAAATACAATTTTCCCATAATTGATTCCTCCTCAATTTATATGAGGGATTAGTGGCTAGGGATTAGACCTAATTCCTACCTACCAATCCCTAGCTACTATTTTTTTACTGCTGTAAAAATGAAAATCGGGCTCTGCGGGTCATACAAATGGTAATGCCCCAATTTCTTGAGCCGATTGATTTGCATCTGGAAGCCTTCCAAATCAAACGGACGGTCTTCAAATTCTTTCACAATTTCTCCTGTGGTTTCCACAGTGACTGCGGTCAGCACGATGCGCCCTCCCACAGGAAGCAGTGCTTCACAGCGGTCGAGAATTTCATGCATATTTCCAGAAGAACCACCGATGATAATCACATCCAGTTTTTCCGGCAATGCATCCATCGCTTCCGGTGCGGTGCCTGCGATAGTCTGGATATTGTGGCAGCCGAACTTTTCCGCATTTCTTGAAATCAGTTCGATGCCCTCCAAATTTCTTTCAATGGAGTATACCTCTCCCTTTGTCGCACAAAGAGCGGCTTCAATGGAGAGGGACCCTGTACCTGCACCGATGTCAGCTACCGTATCCTCCGGTTGGATTCCTGCCTTAACCATCACCATGGCACGAATCTCTGCTTTCGTCATCGGTACCTTTCCCCGAATAAACTCCTCGTCTTTGATGCCAAATTGCATTTACCCTATCACCACCATGACGGATTCACCAAACCCAGGAAGAACCGTCAGCTCTTTCAAGGTCGAACCGGCAATATGCTGATTCTCATAAGAAATATGTTCTGAAGCATAGGCTTTCGTTTCCTCCGGCCATCCCCGCTGGATCAGATACTTGGCAATAAATGATGGATTCTGTTCATGATCGGTCAGAAATGCCAATTTCCGTCCTGCTTCATAGCGAGTATCTTGTTCTTCTGGCATGCGACCATGGAAAGAAAGCCACTGCGCCCCCTGCCAGGGTTCCTGTATCAGGCAGAAAGCAGCCTGTACAGAAGAAATACCAGGAATAACTTCCAATGGATGAGAAGGAAACCGTTTCTTCAACCATGGAAGCAAGCTGTAATAGCCAGGATCCCCGCTGACCATGACCACCACATCATCTTTTGTTAAAGCCTGTTCCAGCCACTCTGCCAGAAGGGATAACTTCCCTGTAATAGGATAGGTTTCCTGATGCTCCGAGGCATAATCAGAAAGAGCTCGCCGGCCGCCCACCAAGTAATGGGCCTTTTCGATGGCCCGTAAGGCTTTCGGAAGAATATAATCCCGATTTCCTGGGCCAATGCCAGCTACAATTAATGTATGTTCCATTTTTCTTCTTCCAAAATCTCCTTTGCATGACTACTTACCGCCTGAATGGTGCCATCCATAGCGGCAAAAATCACGCCAATCTTTGCTTTACCGAAAATGTAGCGTTCAGAACGTACTTGGGCCCGTTCTGCCATTTCCTGATAAATGCAGTCCAAACCTTCTCGATGCACAATGGTAGCCGCCCCATCGGTGGTGGTACAGCACATGATTTCACGTACCACATCGGTGGACGCGCCATTCATAGCAGCATAGGCTGCCATGGTTTCCATGCGGCCATCACTATTTCTATTGTACGTATGGAAACTGCCTGATGCCACTTTCACCAATTTTCCCATGTGACCAATCAGAAGCATTTTGGTAAACCCGCCAGCCACACATTGTTCCATCATGAAACCAATAAAATTGCTGGTTTCGATAATGGCATCGGTGGGAATACCCATGGTTTTGGCCGCAGTTTCGCCGATACGCCCCGGACACAGGACAGCGGTACGAATCCCACTGGCCCAAACCACCGGTACCTGCGGGGCCAAAGATTTCTTGTACGCCTCTTCACTCATAGGCTTTACAATCCCAGTGGTCCCTAAGACAGAAATACCGCCCATGACCCCCAGTGTAGGATTCAAGGTTTGCTTGGCCAGTTCTTCCCCTTTCGGGATAGATACGGTCACAATGCAGCCCTGGTCTTTTTCTACCAGTTCTTCATACACATAGCGCATCATAATTTGCGGCCCCGGATTGATGGCCGGCTTCCCTACCTGCACCTGCAATCCCGGTTTTGTCACCGTGCCGACCCCTTTGCCTGCTTTTAAAACAAGACCTGGGGTATCGGTCAATTCCACCTTCACAATAATGGCTGTGCCATGGGTGCAATCCACATCGTCCCCGCCATCTTTGAGACAAGTGGCTTCCCCCACCCGTCCCTTTGCATGGGCAGAATCCACCGGAATGGTCAGCTCTGTCCGTTGGGGTGATAAAACTGTCACCTGGTCAGGAAATTCTCCTCTGATAGCCAGAAGCGCTGCTTTCATAGCCCCGGTAGCCGTAGCTCCTGTGGTATGACCTTCCCTGAGCGTCTTCCCTATCATTTCCTCTGGTTTCATAACTCCTCCTATTTGTGCTAATGGTTAACAGTTAGCAGTTTACAGTTGACGGTATTGTCTACCAGTAACCGTCAACTATTAACTGTTAACCGCTAACTACCTATAATTCACAAATTGCAAATCTGCTGGCAGATCCTGCTGCTTCAGGAACTGGATACATTCCTGAAGACAATCCTTATCTTTGCTGCTGACGCGGACTTCATCCCCATTGATTTTGGCTGCCACTTTAATTTTGGATGCCTTCACGCGCTTCACGATATCTTTTGCCATATCAGAAGAAATACCATTCTGCAGTTCCAGTACCTGACGTACGGTGCCACCGGCTGCGGCTTCCTTCTTCTGTTCCTTCAGATTTTTCAAAGAAATACCACGTTTTACCAGTTTGCCATGAATGATGTCCTTCACCAGCTTCAGTTTGAAATCATCATCACCAATCAAAGTGATTTTGTCACCATCCAATATAACAGAACTTTTGCTGCCTTTGAAATCATAGCGGGTGCCGATTTCCTTAGCAGCCTGGTTCACCGCATTGGCCGCTTCCTGTAAATCAGTGCGACATACTACATCGAAAGAATAATCCTTTGCCATTTTGACCTCCTGTTGGGGGACTAGAAAATTGCATTGTTCTGCTATTCTTTGGAACAGAAACAATTTCCCATTTAACTCATACTTACTTATTGTATCATACTTAAGAAATATATATTTCAAAATTTTGGATAAAATCCAATTTCTTGTGAAATTCAATAGATTGAACCAAAATAATCTGAAGGTTCTAAGGGTACTAAAGGTTCTGAGGGTTCTGAGGGGCCCTGAATGAGATAATAACACCAGTGTATATTAGCTCATGCGAGGAACGTGAGAACCCTTTGTACCCTTAGAACCTTCAGAACCTTTTCCCAAGCTGAATCATCGCATATCTCACTTAACTCAATGCCATTCCCCCAACCCCTAGCTACTAATCCCTAGCCACCATTTCCTGAAAATTATTCTTAAAAAGAAGTGGAAATATAAAGTACCATTCAGTATAATAAGGAAAGGTAAATATATAACTTTTATTTCCATAAAAGCTCATATAGTGTGTATACTATTTCAAAACGTAGCTGAAAGGAAGGTATCATTATGCCGCTCGTAGGAACCACTGAAATGTTTAAGAAAGCATATGAAGGTCATTATGCCATTGGTGCTTTCAATGTAAACAACATGGAAATTATCCAGGGAATTATGGAAGCTGCCAAAGCAGAACAGTCTCCTGTCATTCTGCAAGCTTCTGAAGGTGCTAGAAATTATGCTGGCCAGGAATACATTGTAGGACTGGTAAAGATTGCACTTCAGGATTATCCAGAAATCCCGACCTGTCTCCACCTGGACCATGGTTCTTCTTTTGAAATTTGTAAAGCCTGCATCGATGGCGGATTCACTTCTGTCATGTATGATGGCTCTAAACATCCTTTTGAAGAAAACGTAAAGGTAACCAAGCAGATTGTTGAATACGCCCATGACAAAGGCGTAGTGGTGGAAGCAGAACTGGGCCGCCTTGCTGGTGTAGAAGATATGGTCAGTGTCGATGCCAAAGATGCGATCTTCACCGATCCAGAAGAAGCTGCTGAATTTGTAGAACTGACCGGTTGTGATTCCCTGGCTATCGCTATCGGAACCAGCCACGGCGCTTATAAATACAAAGGCGATCCTTACCTGGACTATGAAAGACTGGAAAAAGTAGGCAAACTGCTTCCGAACTATCCGATCGTTCTCCACGGCGCTTCCACAGTCATTCCGGAATTTGTAGAAAAATGCAACCAGTATGGCGGTAAAGTACTGGGCGCCAAAGGCGTACCGGAAGATATGCTTCGTAAAGCAGCTACCATGGCGGTTTGCAAAATCAATATCGATACCGATATCCGCCTGGCTATGACCAGTGCCATTCGCGAAGCTCTGGTAAAAGATCCGTCCAACTTCGATCCGAGAGGCTACCTGAAACCAGCTAGAGAAGCAGTAAAACAGATGGTTATGCACAAGATTGAAGCCGTTGTTGGCTCTGCGCATACGATTTAATGGTGACTAGTGACTAGGGACTGGTGACACGGAGAAACTGGATAAAAAATATCCTGCTATAGACACAATGAAAAAGGGGTATACAAGGTCATGAGAATACGTAATTCCATAACCTTGTATACCCCTTTTCTCTATGCATTACATGATATTAACAACAAAAGAAATCATACGACATAACCTGCCCGTAGGGCTAACCTTTTTAGAAAAGATTCACATGAAACTTTTTCATAAGTGGACAGTGGACACGAGGCCTAATCCCTAGTCACCAGTCACCATATTTCCCTTTTTCTTCTGTGCTTCATAGAGGCTATAATATTTCCCCTTCTTGGCCATCAAAGCGTCATGATTGCCGGCTTCAATTAATCGTCCCTGGTCGAGCACGTAAATGCAATCCGCATTTCTTACGGTAGACAGACGATGGGCGATGATGATGGTGGTGCGGTTCTTTGCCAGCTGGTCCAATGTTTCCTGCACCTTTTTCTCCGTCTGGGTGTCCAAAGCCGATGTGGCTTCGTCAAAAATGACTACCGGTGGATTTTTCAGAAACACTCTGGCAATGGCGATACGCTGTTTCTGTCCGCCGGAGAGTTTCACGCCCCGTTCGCCCACTTTGGTTTCATATCCATTAGGAAGCGCCCGAATGAAATCGTCCGCTGCTGCCAATTTGGCGGCTCGTTCAATTTCTTCTTCTGTGGCGCCTTCTTTCCCATAGGCGATATTTTCCGCAATGGTATCCCCGAAGAGGAATACATCCTGTTGCACGATACCAATTTTTCTTCTTAAATCCTGCTGGCGAAAAGCAGATAGGTCATGACCATCCAACGTGATGGTTCCTTTCGTTGGTTCATAGAAGCGAAGAAGCAAAGAAACCAAAGTACTTTTGCCCGCTCCTGTTTCGCCAACGAAGGCTACTGTTTTTCCAGACGGAATTTCAAAATTCAAATCATGCAAAATAGTCCGTCCTGCATCATAGCCAAAGGACATACCTTTGAAATCGATGTCCCCTTTCACTTCTTTCAGTTCCAAAGGATGGTCAGGATCGGTAATGGACGGTTCGGTATGCATGATTTCTTCAAATCGATGAAAGCCAGCCATACCACGCTGGTATACTTCCGCCAAAATGGTGAGACGGAACACAGGTCGCATGAAAATATTCACATACAGCAGGAACGCTACGAAATCGGAAATTTGTAAAGTTCCTGCATTGATCATATAGCCGCCAGCCAAAATCACCACCACATTAACGAAATTTGTAAAGAAATTGATACTGCCAGAAAAATAGGCGATAAGTTTATTGGATGCGAAACGGGTATCTCGCAGTTCGATACTTTTATCAATGAAGCGATGCAGTTCAAATTTTTCCTGTGCAAAAGCTTTCACCAGACGAATCCCAGAAAGGCTTTCTTCTACGCGAGCACTGACTTCCCCTGCTTTGGCGCGATTTTTACGAAAAGCCCCTTTCATCTTTTTATTGATTTGTACAGTATGAATGCTTTTCGCAATCAGCAACGTGCCAATAATCAGCGCCAGCTGCCAATTCATAATGAGCATCACAATGAGTGTCCCTGCCATGATGACACCGCAAAGAAGCACATCGTTTGGTCCGCGGAAAGAGAGTTCACTGATTTCTGTCACATCGCTGGTGATACGGGACAAAAGCTGCCCTGTCTTTTCGTTATCAAAATAATGGAATGACAGCTTTTCGATATGGGCAAATAAATCCCGCCGCATATCATGCTCAATGGATGCACTCATGACATGACCATAGTACTGCACCCCGTACTGAATGGCGAAATTCAAGATATACAGAAGCAACAACAAAGCGGAGCCAATGTACAATTTGTGCATATCATGGTCTGGCAACACTTCATGAATCAAATTTCGTACCACCACAGGAAATATCAGATCCAACCCCGCCATAGCAAAGGTCCCTATAATCACACCAATGAGCAGTGTCATATAGGGTCTGTAATATTTCATAAAACGTCGTACCATATATACCTCACATAGAGAAATTCTCTTTTGGCCAATTGATAACCAACAACCAGTTAAAATATGTCTTTACATTATAAACCAACAGGTATGATTTGTTAAGCATGCCAAGGTTCTCAGGGTTCTCAGGGTTCTCAGGGTTCTCAGGGTTCTCAGGGTTCTCAGGGTTCTCAGGGTTCTCAGGG
>CAKQBK010000060.1 GCA_934216155.1 uncultured Dialister sp. | reverse complement strand
TCCGCTAAGGTATCCGCACGTCTCGCATACTTGGGGATTGTATGCTGCTGGAACTCACCATTGCGGTCACGCGGTATAGTAATATGCAATGGGCCGTAGTCAGACTGGAATGTACGTACATAGGAGCCATTTCTGGAGTTACCACTGTTGTAGCCCGACGGATCGCTTTTTTCATAGCCTAAAAATTCGATGAGCTCTGTTTGAATCAGCTTATTTACAGTGTCTTCAATTTTACAGTGTCTTCAATCTGCTTGCGAATCCCTTCTTTCATATATGCTTGAATATCTTCAAAAGAACATCCAGATGTGATAAAATTAGTCATAAGAATCGTCTCCTTTGTGTGTTTTAGTTGGTACCTTAAATTCTACAAGGAGATGATTCTTTTTTCATGTCAGATATATGAATTTCATTAAATTCTAATCTTTGCATTTACACAAAATATTGTACACTGTCGGTTAGAGTAAATAGCTAACAACCAATCAGCTTAAAAGGCTTTTCCTTCCACCAAATTGTAGATTTCTTTAAAAATATCATAGAGTCGCCCTTGGTACTCTGTATAGTACGCTGCCTCCCCTTTTTCCTGTATGATCTGATATATTTCTTCATTTGATAGAAGTGGAATTTCTACCCTTCTCCCTGCAGAGTACAGATAGAAAAGTCCTTTGGTCGGATACCATGCAAATGACCAAGAACGGGGAACACAGCGGGTTTCTTCATATGTTTCTGCTTCTATCCAGCGTAATCCTTCCGCCTCATACAACACATGGTCGATTTCTTCCATCTTTCTTACCGTAGGGATATGGATATACTCATATTCTCCTGATTGCTCCGTGGCAAGATGATACTCTTCTTCCTGCTCTACCCATCCGAAAATAGGATTTCGCGGACTGCAGGGCCCTGATACCGCCATGCTTTCTACCATACCACTGAGTAAGAAGATGCCTATCAGTAACGCTTGCCATGTTAGCCACTTTTTCTTCATTGTTCTGCCACCTCCCTTCTAACAGTATCCAGCTCTATCACTTTTTATTATATAGAAAATAAAACTTCTCCACACTGTCATGAAATACAGTTTTTTCCGCCCTAAGGTATGCTATGATAAAGGAAAGTATGACTAATTAGCAGTTGGCAATTAGCGGTTTGCGGAAATCCCCCAAACAACCAACAAAAAATTCCAAGGAGAAAAAGTCATGAAATATTCCCATCTATACCGACTCATCACATTCTGCCTGCTTTGTCTCCCCTCTGCAGTGCTCGGCGCCTCTAACCATCCAACTATGGATGTGGAAAAAACAGAAAGTCTCTCTGAGATGCCTACGGCCTTAGCTGACGCAGAAGATGCAAGAAAAAAGCCCTCGTGGTTTGAAATCCATGGAGATTATCGTTGGCTCTTTGGAGAGGGCCGCTTTCGGTATCATCAAGTAGGTCAGCGGAAGGATCATAAAATCATCATGGAAACCCGCCGCTTCCGATTATTTCCTGTCATCCATGTGACACCGGAGCTGGCTATCAAGACCCAGTGGGAGGACAATCGGTCGGACAAGCTGGGACAAGATACTGTGAAATCCAATCACCATTTGTACATGGGCCGCCTCTACCTGGAATATGTGAAAAACTCTTTCAAAGCAGAAGCTGGACGCTTCAATTATTACTTGGCCGATGGTAATGTAATCGATAAAAAAGTAGACGGACTGCGCTTGCGCTATGGTGACTCCGACTCCTCCACCGGGCGCTTTGCGTTCTTCTATGGAAATACGGTATCTAAAGGACCAGAGAAGAAAGAAGGATTTATTCTTGAAAATCGCCGTGAAACCGGCAAGTGGCTATCCCACCTGGCCTATCTGGATTTGAAAAGTAAGACCAACCATTCCAAGAGTTTCGATGGTTCTACAGCACAATACTTGCATTTCTTAGGCCTCTCTGCCGGACGGTCAGGAAGTAAATTCGATAGGCAGCGTATCGGGGAATGGAATGTAGCTTACTCACCGAATGAAGACTGGACTTTCGGCATGGATTTCCTCTATGCCCACGGCCGGCACAAAGCCGATAATTACACCGCCCACGAAGGAGGCTATGTAGCGTCTATCACCTATGGCGATGCGAAACCAGAAAAAGGGGGAACTTATGAAATCTGGGTCCGCTACTACAACCAACCGCAGGCTTCCATCATCGCCCATACTATGGATGGTGATACCGCCTTCTTCCAGCGCATGAGCTTCAAAGGCTGGGGCGCTCGTATCGATTATGTCCTGACCCCAGGCCTGGTATGGGCTGTGGAAGGTTTCTCCCTGAAAAATAAATCCGATGGTCCTTTGACCGACAATTTCCATGAATATGTGCTAGGCACCAGTGTGACAGCGTACTTTTGATAAGCAAAAAACGGCATGAAGACTTGGATAGTCCATGCCGTTTTTTATATTGTAGTTAGCAGTTGGCGGAATGCAGTAGCTGGTGGCCAGTAGCTAGGGATTAGGGATTAGAAAAGGTTCATGGGTTCGAAGGTTCATAGGTTCGGCCTACGGATACTGAAGATTTACCGTAAGAGGCATGTTCGGCGAACCTGAGAATCTCTCAGCCACTTCAGAACCTTCAGCCCCCTCACTCACTTCCCGTAGCATATCCTTTTTCAGCGGCTTCCACGGCCAGGCCTACGATGCTTTTATGACCTGTCTTAGCCAGCATGTTGCTCACATGGAAGCTGACGGTCCGTTTTGTGATATGGAGCACATCAGCGATTTCTTGGTAGGACATATTTTTACAGATGTATTTCAGGATTTCCAGTTCCCGCTCTGTCAGCTGGGCATGATAGAAGCCGAAGGTTGTTTTTTCTTTTACATTCGGAAAGATGCGCTCCCCTTGCATGGTTCGTGCCAGGTGATCGATGAAATCTTTCGCAGAGCTTTCTTTGTAAATAAATCCATCAGCTCCCGCTTCTTTCGCCATTTCTACGAAGTGGACATCAGGGAAGCCTGTCATGATAACGATTTTCTGGTTTGGTCGTCGTTGTTTGATACGACGTGTGGTCTCGATGCCGCTGGTCCGACCTTCCATGCAGATATCCATCAGAATGATATCTGGCTGCACCACATCGGCGGCCACTTCTGCTATTTCTGAAAAGGAAAGCTGTTTCACCACCTGGACGGTGTCGGAATGTTCAAAGAGCTTCACTAGCCCATCGAGCAAAATTTTCTGGTCATCTACAATCATAAGACGAATCATAGGCTTTCCCCCATAGAATAAATAAATGTTAGCAGTTAGCAGTTGGCCGTAGGCAGTTGACAGAATATAGTAGCCGGTGGCCCGAAACCGTAAACCACTAGCGTCATGTTTCATGTACAACACGGTTATAAAGGGCTCAAAGGTTCATAGGTTCGGGCTAGTAGTGAAAAGGTTCTGAAGGTTCCGAGGTTCTACGCAATTTCCGCTAGTCTCACTGACAGGTTAGACGAGGTTCTCAGGCTACTCAGGTTTCTCGAATATGACTCTATCCATATACGCTAATCATCCCGAACCCAGGAGCCTTTTAGCTCGGGTATCTCTAACGGGTAATACTCTTTGTATAATGTAAGCTTTACGGTTTCGCTTTTCTTAAGGCCTAGCCACTAATCCCTTTTCCTATTCCTTTTCATTTTATCATAGCTACGATGTATGCGGCATATCTCTCAGATTTCCTGTTTCCAAAATCAAAGTAAAGTGCGGTTGATTCTTAAAACGTACGGTACCGCCCAAGGCTTTCATCTTTCGTCTAGCCCCGGAGAGGCCGCCGCCTTCTTGGATCGGAATTTGGCAGCCCATGCCATTGTCGGAAATTTGCACGCATTGTCGGTCTTTCCCTGTAAAGGAAATAGATATTTCATTGGCCTTTCCATGGCAAATGGCATTGGTCATGGCTTCCCGGATGATTTCTACCAAAATGCGGCTCACTTGAGGCTGTGACGGAAGAATCCCTTCTACATGGACAGTGATTCCCAAATCCTGATAGGTGTGAATCATTTCTGACAAAAGTTTCGCCGGGTCGATGGAAATATCCTTTTCCATATCTCTCAATAAGTTATCTAGCAGCGGCGTAATGGTCTTGTATTGGCTCACATCTTTATTGTTTAATATCTGCTGCAATAAGCTGATACGCTGGCCCATGAGGTCATGCACTTTCATCCGAATGTCCCGGATGGTTTCTTTACTTTGGATATCCACCAGATGCAGAAGTAGATCTTTCATTTTCTGATTTCTTTCCTGCCACATTTCATTGCTGGCTGCTAGCTCTTCATTGATACGTTCTAAGTCCGTTACATTGGCGGCCGTAATCTGCCAAATGGTGGTATCTACCCTGTCTATAGGTTCTCTAGAAAGGATCCAGCTCTCCCCAGAGGGGAGGCGAAAAAGCATTTTCGCCCCTAAGCGTTCCCACCGTACCCCTTTGGTGGCCCCCTGTTGCAGAATATGCCAGAAAATATTGCCATTCCTGAGCGTTGTTCCCAAAAGTTTCTCCATTACTACTTCCATGCAACGATTCACTAGGACCGGTTCTCCTTTTTCCTTACAAACCAAGATACCTTCATCGAGACTGTCTATGGCATGCTGGATGGAGTAATAGGTGATTTGCTGATGGTATTGGACATAGGCTTGTGGCAGTAATACCCGAATGCGCCATCCAAGGAGGAACATGGCTCCGCACAAGGTATAGGGTAAGAAATCATCCCATAGTGGTATAGTTAAAACGGCAGCCCCTAAGATATACACACTCCCCGCTCCACGGCTAAGCCAGTAGCATCCATTTACGATGCCGCTGATGGCTATGATATATCGGCTCGTATCTAGAAAGTGCAAAGCCGGGATGCCATCACCTCGCAGTGTTAAGACTTCGTAAGGAAAGTATAGAGAACCAATCAGTAAGACTAGACTCATCACTTCTAAAAAAGCCCGTTTCCACTCCCGAAAGCTGCGAAGGGGCAGCAAGTGATAATAGAGAAAGCTTTCTGCTATCACCAGCCCCACGCCGACTATGACTAGGCCGACTAGCAGACTGTCTGGCAAAATATACATATTGGCCACTGGATTCATCTCCTTATTTACAGGTTGGGCAGGGTTCTGAGGGGACTGAAGGTTCTGAGGTTCAACGCATCTTACGGCCAGTCCAACATATCCCATTTTCGGCCTGGCATTCCCCTTTTGGTGCTTTGCACCACCTTTTCCCCAAAATGGGGGAAACCAAGGCGCTAGCCTTTTTACCTCTAGCGTCTCGTCGCCCCTTTTTTGGGGAAGATATGCCGTAGGCAGGGGGGCAGCACTAGCGGGAAAAAGTTCAATGTTAGATGGAGGGCCTACGGCTTTGGGTTTCTAATCCCTAATTCCTGGTTTTGAGGCACATTCGGCGAACCTCAGAACCCTAAGAACCTTCAGAACCTTTTCTAACCTGTATCTCCACACTATAGGCATATTCCAAGTCTCTACAGTGGATGCGAATGGTGGGGTCTTTTAGGCGGGTATCGTCTCGGATCTGCCGCATGAATCCCAGTATCCACAGCCGATGGTCCAGGAGGACTTTTACGGTATAGCTAGTTTCTTCTTCTTTCACATGGCAGACCATGTGATTTTCTCCACCTACCACGGCACTTTCGCAAAGTTGCTCTATGAAGTCATAGAGGGCCAGTGCTTTTTCTGTTGGTAGATTTCCTTCCACTTGAAACTCCAGCAGCACTTTCAGCCCTGTCCGTTCCAAATAGCGGAAAAGTTCTTGTAAGGCCAGGTACAGTTCTTTTCCTTGAAGGCTATGGTCCTCTTTGCCCCGCAGCATCATGACACAGCGTTTCTTGATGTAGGAGGCCAGCACATTGAGGCGACTCACGGCTTCATCGGCGGCATTGCCAGGGACTGCGGTTTCTAGAAATTTCGTATACTGCAAAATTAAAGCCCCTTTTGTCCGCAATACCTCTTGCAATTCATCGTAAATTTTTCTTTCCATCAAAAGTTTGATATAGGACCGCCGGATCATTTCTTCTTTCTTATCCAAGTCATAGGCCCGCTGCATCGCATCTCTCGCTAGTTTGAGTTCTCGTTGTTTTTCGCGGAGCTGCCTGACATCGCGATACCATACCACTTGGCCGCCTTGTATGGGCATGGTCATTCGTTCGATATACTCCGATGGTTCTTTCGGAATGCGCTGAGAACGATACTGTACATGGCCCGCAGCGTCTTGGATTTCCATGGCTAAGTTGGAATAGGTGCAGAAATTAGCATAGCCGTCATTGGACAAGATGAGCCCGGTATCAAGCATGAGCTCTAACCATAAAAAGGCCCATAAAATGGTCACCCATACCAGCTCTGTATAGGAAACCAGCGAACTGCCTTGGATATAGGCCACCACATAGAGGCCATAGAGGACGCTCACGCCTAAAGGCAAGAGTTGACGAAAGCCCAGGAGTTTCTGTTTCTTCGCCTCTGTAAAAAGGAGTCCATTAACCCATAGAAATTGCAGCCCATAGGCTCCGAGAATCAAGTAATATCCAGGGCCATACCCATGGATAGCGTCGGCCACTGAGAGTCCTTCTGGAAAAGTGAAGACCCATTGATGGAAATCATTGGTCAGCACCAAAAGGGATAGCCATAGATTTCCCAGGCCTAGTATCCAAGGCACAGAAACATAATTTGCCCCGCGACGCCGCTGGCTATAGCCCAAATCCATGCAAATGGTCACAAAGAGGCTGAAAAAAATATAATAGCTATACCATAAATAGCGAAGCAAGGTCTCATTTTCTGATGGTACAGTCAATTTGAAAATGCGCTGTCCAATCCACAGAACAGAAACCACGGTCAGCACAAGAGCTAGTCGTTTCAACCGCGGCGACGCCATCCGCCGCCGGATATGGCCACCCCATAAAATGAAAAGAAATAGAAATCCGCTATAGTACACTAGATGAGGCACGCGGAAGAGAGACACCATGGAAGTGATACCGAAAACTTTCTCTTTCATTTGTCCAGGGATAGGCTCTATATCCTGAGCAAAAGATAAGAGGTCTTGCACTGGATAGGCCTTTTCCCCCGGAGAGACATGGTATCCTTTTTCATCCAATTTTTCACTACTGATGTCCTTAGACAGAGGTAAGATTTCTTTAGAAAGAATTCCTCGCTGAAACGATAAAGTCCCTTCCGCCGGATGTACCAGATGAAATTTTTCTCCCTGCTCTATCCAATGGGCAGCTTCTATATCAGGAAGAATATACACATCGGCCTTTTCCCGGACCACTTTATGCAAATAATGGGCTTCTTGATAGCTGGTATCCGTCCGAAGCCGTCCTTCTCTTTCGAGCTTCTGGAAATAATGAATTCCTACCGCCGGGTCAAACTCTCCGCTCATGCCATAGGAAACGGCCATGACCACCATCTGCATCCGAGGGGAATCGGCAGGGATACAAACGGTCACCGGTTTTCTGAGCAAATCCTGCCAAGAATACATGTCTTGATTTTCATTTCTTACAGCCAGTACAATATCTACCATATACAAAGGATACCACGTACTAGAAATCATCCGATTCCGGCGGAATACATCGGCTTGGAAATCATAGAGCTCCACCGCCGATACCTCTCTATCGCCCCAAAAACGAGAAAGCTCCTCCTCTCGCCCTTCTACGGTATAGGACGCAGGCAATGCGTCTTCTAGTGCCATCCCCACCGGATTTCCAAAGCGACTATCATAAAGAACGAGTCCCGCTTTCGCCGAAAAAGGGCAACATAAAAGCAGAACAAGAAGAATATGAAACACAAAATCCATCACTCTTCTCATTCTGCTCACCTACTTTCCTCATTTCCAGTCATGTTAGTTGGGAGTCATTCGATATGGCTTAGATAGCGAGACAAGGTTCTAAGGGTTCGAAAGTACACCGAATGTTCCGAGAAAGCGTAGCCTGTCATATGGCGCGAAAAGGACCTATGAACCTTGATACCATAGTAATCATCGAAATTTTCGCTTACCTTAACAGCATGGCTTATTCTCAGCCCATGCCTTCCTTTTCTCCAGCAAAGTTCAAATAGGTATCCAATAACATGAAGCGGATATCCTCTTCACTCTTACTTTGCCAGTCCTCCCATTGACCGCCATAGTACATGAGCCAGGGGAAAGAACGGATGCGCTTTTCCTTCCCGGCAAAAACGGCTTTTTCTTGGGCTTCAAATCCGGTAGAAGAAATCACAGCCCCCTCGGCATTGTAATATACGGTGTGCGAATTTCCTCGATCATCATAATAGGTATCAGACTGGCAAATGGGCTTCTCCTTTAGTATACCATCTTGTAGAGATATTCCGCGAAGATTCCAATGGGTTTCTCCATAATTGTCTTTCTGGAAATCTCCCACCACATACCATTCTGTGCCATCGAGCCAATCAAAGTACATGGGGACCTCATTCTGCGAAAGCCAGTCGGCCTCTGGCTTTTCTTCATTCCATTCCTTCTCACAAAGAGACAGCCCTTGTTTGTCCGGGGTCACTTCATAGACATCGGTATACGTGAAATTTCCAGTGCCTACCAGCTGGGATACCATGATTTCCAATCGGCCGTTACTGTCCAAATCAGTCACCATGTATCCCATGGTTCCCACTGGTTCAGACGGTACATCCCATACACTTCTAAGGGAAGCGATGAGTGCCACCTGCTCCTCCGCATCCTGTACCACATAAGCATGACTAGAAATCGGCACACAAGCCATGCATGCCAGTAAAGCGACGGTTAATCCATTTTTCCAGTTTCTCATAAAAGCCTCCTTTTTGTTTAGTAGCTAGGGATTTGGGATTAGGAACCTGAAACTGTAGACCTTAACGAAACATAGAGACGCTTCCGCTAGAGATAAAAAGGTTCAAGGGTTCGAAGGTTCGGGCTAGTGGCGCTAAGGTTCTGAGGGTTCTGAAGTGGCTGAAGTGTTACGCATTTTCCGCTAGCCTCACTGACAGGTTTGACAGAGTTCTCAAGATCCTCAGGTTCCTCGAATGTGCCACTAACCGTAAGCCATCATGCGGAGCCGGCCGTAGGTCGTGCCGAAGCATGACGATACGACAAACAGGTTAGAAAGGGTTCTGAGTGTTTTCGGATTCGGCCTACAGATCATGAGGATTTATCACAAGAGGCACATTCGAGAAACCTCAGCCACTTCAGAACCTTCAGACCCTCGTATCCCCATGCGTCCTCTTTCTTTTTTTGCCAGTATCATGTATACTATAGACATGAAATCCGACGCACTTATGCGTGCATCCTTTACTAGGTCCTTTTTCCGGTCTCTGATATCTAATTGCGCAAAAGACCAGACGGAAGAAGTACTGATGAAAGGGCAGATCTGGTAGGTCGTCGGGTCCATCGGGTACTGAAAACGAAATGTAGACCCGTTTCAAAGTCAGTGCTTTGGGTCAATTGATGTTCACGATATATTTAAAAAATTGAAAATCCGGAAATGTTCCATCACTTCCCTGCTGAATGTACGCGTGGCGTTCTGACGACAGCAAAGACGTGGTACTTTCATGTACACTGCACGGCACCTGCGCCGATTCAGGGTGCGCCGACATAGGTAAAGGTATGGAACATCCGGATTTTTTGCGTGTTTAAAATGGACTTTTTTTTACCGGACCTTTTTTATTCCATCGAATTTTCAAACGCCACATAACTATCATAGAGCCCACTGCGCTTTTCATAAAAGTCCCCTTGTTTCCAGGCTTCGTACTCACTCGGTGTGAAAGTCAGCCACTGGAAATGGGCTTCTTTTCGCATTCCATCGGTGCCATAGGTCTCAAAATAGGTATCTATGGCCTTTTCATATTCCTCTTCAGAAATCAGACTATCGCCACTGTAGTACAGCCCATCGGGCTCACACCTAGCAATGTCCCGCCACCAAAAGACGCCATGATTATAGCCGAAAAGCACCTGGGTCTGATTGCCAAAGCGAGCTGGATTCACACCACCGTAAATATAGTGATCCTCTTCTATATTGTGCAAACAAGGAACTGTTTCCATGAAATAGAAATCTACTGGAAGCGGCCTATCTTGGTCCCCAGCTTCCTGTACAGGCACCACATAGCCATCTTCATCAAAGGTATAGACCTTCGTCCGAGAAGACACCGCCGTCCCAGCAAACTGACTTACCAGAAGCTCCATCTTCCCATCCATGTCTAGGTCGACCGCCGCCAGGGAAATCGTATCTCCTGTTACTTCCTCATCCCATACCTCCATCTGAGAAATAAAATCCCCTGCCTGGGATGAAATCAAAAGCGGCGGTATATGAGCCTCTGCTGCCATGCTGCCATACATAGTGACTGCTAGACAGAGAGCGTATAATTTTTTGTGTCTCATAGTGGGGTCCTCCTTTTATACAGGTTAGACAGGGTTCTCAAGGTTCTCAGGGTGTAGGGAGCCGTTTGAGGAAAGAGGCAATTGCGATCATACCGCTTAGTTAGAAAGGGTTCTGAAGTGGCTGAGGGCTTCACGCCAGAGCCCCTTCCCTAGGAAGGGGCCGGCGGGCGTAGCCTCGCCGGGGGATAGAGCGTGTTCTTGACCTCTGACAGAAATTCAGAATTGACTACTGACTTTCCGCTAGTCTTACATATCGCGGAATTTCTTCCTATCCCCCTACCCCCTTCCTGTGGAAAGGGGCTACCTCTACTACCTCTTATAGCCTATCTAAAACTCGCGGCGCTTCATAAGTTGTGCGCCGTACCTCCATTCCTCACTCCTCATTCCTAATTCCTCACTATTATCCTGGCTACTATACTTCCTAAGGCCTAGCTACCAATCCCTAGACTACTCCGTCACCGAAATAATCCGTATCCGTCCTTCTCCTTCCGGATTTTTATAGCCTTCTCCTACTATGCCGCCTTTGGCTTTAACGAAGTTGACCAGTGTTTCGATATCAGCCACATCGGTATCTTGCAAGAGATAGCCGCTCTGGAACATGGTCATGCTATTGCCGCCATATTTTAGAAGATACGCATTGCCAGCTACGGTGTAGTCTTCCATGGGATCCAGGGGCTCGCCGCCGATGTATACATTCGCTACACGCCGCTCTCCTTCGATACCTAGGAAATCGCCTTTTTCATCCAGTTTCACACCGCTCTTGATGCCGGTATGGATGTCATAGGTCATACCCGATACTTGCAGGAAACCGCCATTTTCTTCGGGACAATTCATAGCGCCCACTTCCAGGGCATCCAAGATCTGCTGCCCTGTCACTTGGTAGACGGCCATCATATTTCCAAAGGGATAGACGGTCATCAAAGTTTTGTAAGTTAGGTCACCGGGCAAAATGTCTCCACGAAGAGCACCGCCATTCAGAATGGCCACATCGGTATGGAAAGTTTCTCGAATGGCATCGGCAGCAAAGTCACCCAAGTTCGTTTCTCCCGACCGTACGCGACGGACACCATCGATATCTGTCACGAAGTGAATTGTCGCTGTGCCGACTTTCTGGGACAGCTCTTTTTCTACTGCTTCATTTTCTTTTTTCACTAAGGCTTCCACCTTCGGATCTGCTGCGGAAATTTCTTTCACCAGTTCAGAAGTAATCTCTCCAGCATCAGAAATCGTGAGTTTCCCTAGGGTTTCTAGTTTCGTCCCAGTCTGTGCCAGGACCACGGGCTTTCCATCTTTATTGGTCAGAACTTTAGAATACACTTCATGAGAATGACCGTCAATCACTGCATCGATGCCAGAGGTATGAGCGATGACGGCGCCTGAAGACCAGACATCGATAGAACCATTGGTGCCTAAATGCCCGACTAAGATGACATACTCCGCTCCTTCTTTGCGTGCACTGTCTACGGCTTTTTGCACAGCCCCATAGAGAGCATCCCCTTTTTCATCTTCCGCGAAACCATAAATCCATGTGCCTGCTTTATCTTTGAAATAGGCTGGTGTAGAAGAGACCAGACTTTCTGGCGTGGTGACTCCTACAAGGGCGATTTTCTTTCCATCCAGTGTGAAGAGTTTGTAGGGGGGAAGCACCAATTTTCCGGTCCGAAGGTCTGTGAAATTGGAACTGTAGTAGCCGCATTGCAAGGTCGGTGCTAAGGCGAGAAATCGTTCCATGCCATAATCGAATTCATGATTGCCAGGAATGGCAAAATCATAGCCTACGGCATTCAAGATAGAAATGATCGAGGCCCCTTGGGATAATTTTCCCACCGGTTCCCCCTGGATAGCATCGCCGGCATCGGCTAGAATCACGGCGCCATGGTCTTTGGCCATTTCTTTCTTGTACTCTGCCACTTTCGCAAATCCTAAATTTCTATCAATCCCGCAGTGGGTATCATTGGTATGAAGAATGACCACATCGGCATAAGAGCACAGCGGCATGGCCAAGGCCAATACGACGGATGCGGCGAGTTTTCTGATGGATAATTTCATAATGGACTCTCCTTATAATGACGACAGGTTAGACAGGTTTCTCAGGGTGCTCAGGGTGTAGAGAGCCGTTTTGGGGAAAGAGACAATTGCGATGAATCCCGCTTCGTTAGAAAGGGTTCTGAGGGTTCTCAGGTTCGGCCTACGAATCATGAGGACTTACCACAAGAGGCACGTTCGAGAAACATCAGCCACTTCAGAACCCTTAGCACCTTCAGAACCTTTCCTTACTAGCGAAATACGACCAAGGGACTCTACCGGTTTCACGCTTGATTAGAACTTTCCCCCAATTCCTCCGGATCCGGAAGAGGACCGATCGGTACTTTCGCTGGCTTCTGCTTTTTTCTCTTTTTTGGTTCTTGTCACATTCATGAAGAGGAAGGTATCCTCTTTTCTTGTCAATTGGAAGCTACCTTCGTCGAGATAGACTTTCGCGTTGGCTGCCGGAATGACATTGCTCATGCTAGCGATGAGTTGATGCCGCACAATGAAGCCCATAGCCAAAGCGACCAAGAATGCAATGCCTAGGCTCCCCAGGAAACCTTCCTCATCTCCCGTATAGGCCTTTCCTTCTTTTTCATAGTAGGAAAGCATGTCATTCGTGCCAGCCACATAGCCTTTTACCGCGCCAGCCCAATGATTGTCTTTTAATGATGGGACCACTTGGTCGCGAATAGTAGGTAATCCTTCATTATCGGTGATTCTTTCTCCTGCGATGGCATCGGTCATGAGGGACCAATCCCGGCTTTCGGTCGCTATGAAGAGTTGGATATGACCGATATCTTTTTCTTTCTCATGAATTTTGTCCATCATAGCTTGGGAAATCTTCAGGGCATCACCATCCACTTTATCCGTGATGTAGACTGAAGCCCGTATGCCGTAGTGCTTTTCGATTTCCTGTAAAGAAAAAATGATTTCCTGACTTTCTTCTTTCGTTAAGATGCCATTCTTATCAGTCAGATAGGTCGCTGCCTGGCTTTTTGTCGTCATACCGAAGACCAGAAGGAGGCAAGCGATGAGGGCCATGACCATTGTCAGTATCTTTTTCATCATCTTTTCCTCCTTTTTAACTCATCCACTGGATGAGGAAAAATAGAATTGGCGTCAGTACCACAGTGACTGCCAACATATAGATGTAGGATTTTGTATTGTCATAAGGAAGGCGGCCCACCATCTTCCCTGTCTGCCCATTCATCATGAAAGTATAGGGCTTTCCTTGGTACTTAGTGGTCAGAATCCATACGGGTGCCATGGCATAAGACACGGTGTCTCCTTCCTTGGTAATAAAATGTTCCTGACATTCCGTCCGGCTATAGTCTGAAACCGTATCCTGCAGTACATCCATAGCACTTTGCTCGATACGAGCGTCGGCTCTCGGTACGGAAGCTTCGGCATCTACATCATATTTATCTGCCAAGCATCCTGTCAAGTAGGCTGGATTAAAGGGCACCATGTCATTGTAATCAAAAGGCTCGATACTTTCCATGTAGGTATCATCCATCTTCTCCGAGCCGTCTACCGGAATTTTCGAGAAACTCATGTCCCCACTGCGATCGCAGCGATACACACTGGTCTCCGTGATGGTTTCATCTTCCGTATCGATGATATTGTCATTTTCTGCCCGATATTCTGCCGTGGCATGGACTTTCGAATCGAAAAGCCAGAAAGGCACATACATGGGCTGGATGCTTTCCACCCGGTTATTAGCCGTGAAGGCAGCAGGAAGCAATCGTTTCCCTTTGTAGAAATCTTTCAATGCCGCCACCGCATCTTCCTTCGTCTTTTTGAACGGAATAACGAAATCCGGCTTCAGCATGCCATCAAACTTGGACGGAAGCATGGTAGGATTGCCACAATAACAACATTCTGTAGCCATGGTATTTTCATCACTCACGATTTCTGCCCCACAGGATGAACAAGTCACTGCCCGCATATGGGCTGCTTCTTCCTGGCTCCATTCATCACCAGCAGATGCGGTATCCCACTTGGCCGCCTTCGCTTTCTCCGCCTCGATGGCCTGCTCTTGTTTCTTTGCAAATAAATTTTCAATGGTGGCAGTCTCAAACTCCGTATCACAGTACGGACAAGTCACTTTTGTACTGCCCGGCGCAAATTCCAAAGGCCCGCCGCAGTTCGGACAAGAGTAACTGACCGATGTATCAGCCATAATAATCACCTCATTTTTTATTACAGGTTGGAAAGGGTTCTTAGGGTTCTCAGGTTGTAGGGAACCGTTTAGGCAAAAAGCAATTGCGATAATACCGCTTGGCGGCAAAGGGTTCTGAGGGTTCTGAAGTGGCTTAGGTGCATTGAATGTGCAGAATGGGTTTAGGGGGAGTAAGCCCCTTCCCCAGGAAGAGGCCGGCAAGCATAGCCTCGCTGGGGGATAGGGTATATTTTTACCAGTTGTCACTTTCCCTAAAAGCTGTCGCCCTTTCTCCAAGGAGGGGCGCTGTTTATCGCCACTATGCACTGCCTAAGACCTAGCTACTGGCCACTGGCTACAGGTTTGACAAGACGCTCAGGGTTCTCCAGTTACTCAGTCTTTTCAAATGTGCCTATTACGGTAAATCTTCAATATCCGTAGGATGAACCTTTGAACCTTCGAACCCATGAACCTTTTATCTCTAGCGGTAATATTTCTTTGTTAGAAATAAGCTTTACGGCTTCGGGTTTCTAATCCCCAATCCCTAATTACTCCTAGCTATAGGTTGGAAAAGTTTCTGAAGGTTCTGAGGTGGCAGCATGCAGTTAGCCGACGCTTTTACCGCCTACTACTAACCGCTACCTATTCCCTATCCTTCTCATCGAAGGGATCGCCGCACTGGGGGCAGAATTTTGGGGGATGATGGGGATCCGCCGGACGCCAGCCGCATTTATCACATTTATAGAGCGGCGCATCTTCAGGCTTCTTATTCCCACAATTCATACAGAATTTTCCTTGGTTTACAGTGCCGCAGCTGCAGGTCCAGCCTTCGGGCTCCGTAGCAGTAGCAGCGGGTTTAGGTTTTCCGCAACCCATGCAGAATTTTCCTGTATTTCCTTTCTGTCCGCATTCGCAGTCCCACGCACCTTCCGGCGGTTTCGGCTCGGGTTTCGGACTGCCGCAGCTCATACAGAACTTTCCTGTATTTCCCGTCTGTCCACAGCTGCAAGTCCAGCCCGCAGGTTGCGGTGTCTGCGGCGTCGGAGCCGGAGCGGCTGCCATGGCGCCTACCTGGGGTTGCATGGGCTGGGGTGCCATCCCCATGGGTGGCTGCATTCCCATCTGCTGTGCCTGATTTCCTGCCTGTCCGTACATATTGGCGCCTACATTGCCGGCCATATTCATGCCCATGAATCCCATCATAGCGCCCATACCGCCTTGATTTCCAGCAGCTGTTCTCATAGCATCGGCGGTGGCATCAGCGATAATGCCTTGGGCCATCATGGGGTTCGACATAGTCATCCCCATCTGGGCTTTCTGAATCTTTGCTTCATCATCTTCATTGGCTTTGATGCTGTCGACACCGAAAGATACGATTTCGATACCACGCAGGTCTCTCCATTTCTTCGAGAGAATTTCATTCAGACTATCGGCGATTTCCATGGTATGGCCCACCAGCTCGGTATAGTCGATACGCATGGCGGAAATCTTGGCAAAAGCCGGCTGCAGTGCGGTGCGGAGTTCGGAACGGAGTTGACTATCCAAGGTGCTCCGGTCGAAATGGTCCTCCCCATTGCCTGCGGCCACATTGGTATAGAAAAGAAGGGGATTCGTAATGCGATAGCTATACTCCCCGAAACAGCGGAGGCGAATTAAGAGCACCTGTCCTGTCACATTATCAAAGGATTTGAAAGGCACTTCCCCAGGAGTCCCGTACTTATTTCCCATGATTTCCTTCATGTTGAAATAGTACACCCGCTGGTCCTTTCCGGTGTCTCCGCCGAAGGTAAAGCGTTCGCCCATCTTCTTGAACATATCCTTCACGCCGGTTTTCAAATCACCAGTGAAAATGGAAGGTTCCGAAGATTTGTCATAGACAAATTCCCCAGGCTCATTACACATTTCCACCACTTTCCCCTGCTCCACGATCATCATGCACTGACCGACACCGACCGCAATGCGGGAGCCATTGGAAATGATATTGTCTTCTGCCGTGGTATTTGAACTCCGTCCGAAAGAACTGGTCTTCTTCTGCCCCTTGGCTACCAGTGTATTCATGTCGAGCTGGTCGCAGAAGATAAATTCTTTCCACTGGTCGGCCAATACCCCGCCGACCGAACCGATTGCTGCTTTGATGAGACCCATAGGATTTCCTCCTTTTATAAATGAAAATGTTTATGAAATAGAAAAATTTAGAAAGGTTCATGGGTTCGAAGGTTCAAAGGTTCGGGCTAGTGGTGAAAGGGTTCTGAGGGGACTGAAGGTGCTGAAGGTTCTCTGAATTTTCCGATAGCCTCATTGACAGGTTGAACAAGGTTCTCAGGTTCGGCCTACGAATCATGAGGACTTACCACAAGAGGCACATTCGAGAAACATCAGCCACTTCAGAACCTTAGCGCCACTAACCCGAACCTTCGAACCTATGAATCTATAAACCTTTTAGCGCATCACGGTTTCAGGTTTCTAATCCCTAATCCCCAATCCCTAGCTACTTGTCTTCCTAGCTACCAACAAACCTCTTTCACTTTCTATGCCACCTTTACCTATATCCTACTAAATTCAAAATCTGAAAACACTGTAGTAAAATACAGGATTTTGGAAGAGCCTATGACTTTTTATAGAATTTCGGTATCGAGTAGGAGGTAGGGTTTCCCCTACCGACCTCTCACACCACCGTGCGTACCGTTCGGTACACGGCGGTTCTTTA
>CAKQBK010000059.1 GCA_934216155.1 uncultured Dialister sp. | reverse complement strand
AGATTTGCTTACACCTTCCTTCAGATTCCACCTCACGATGGACACCCTTGGTGTTCAGCTATGACCTTCCCACTACTGGGTGGTCTAGGGACTTTCACCCATGAGAATACGCCCATGCCGGGCGCACCAAAAAAAGGATGAAATCACGATTCCCCATGATTTCATCCTTTTTTATTGAGGAAATACAAATTTATGGCTGGCAAATAGTAATCAAAGCATCTGCTATAGCCTGCGCATCCTTTTCTGTATTATATCGTCCTAAGGATACACGAATGGTTCCAAGGGCATAGGATTTTTCTAAGCCGATTGACTGCAATACATAAGAAATCTCTGTTTTTTCGCTATTGCAAGCTGAACCGGTAGATACCTCTATCCCTTTCAAATCCAGACGATGCAGTAACATTTCACCTTCTTTTCCCCTGAAGGAGAGACTCATGTTGCCAGGAACCTGTGGTGCTGTACCATTTCTCTGGTAATCAATGCCGGATACATTCAGCTTTGACAAAATAATATGTTCCAACTGTTTCAAATGGTCTTGATGATTTGTCAGATCCTTATAATTATTTTGCAAAGCCACTGCCATACCTACGATAGCCGCCACATTTTCTGTACCAGCTCGTCTGCCAAATTCCTGCGCCCCACCATCCATATAGGGATAAATGGAGATTCCTTTTTTGATATATAAGAAACCTATCCCCTTGGGACCATTGAATTTATGAGACGAAGCGGACATCATATCTACACCCAGATCATTCACATCGATAGCGATATGCCCCATGGACTGCACAGCGTCAGTATGAAATAAAGCACCATAACGATGCGCTACTTCACACAACTCTTTGACAGGCTGAATGGTTCCTAATTCATTATTAGACATCATGATAGAAACCAACTTTGTTTCTTGATTCATCGCTTTTTCTAATGCACCAGGTGTAATTCGACCTTCCCGATTTGGTGATACATAAGAAACAGGAAACCCCAGTCGTTCGATAGTTTCACAAGAATGCAATATAGCATGGTGCTCAAAAGAAGAAGTAATCGTCTGCCGGATATCCCCTTTTTCCATCAATCCTTTAATCGCCCAATTATCACTTTCTGAACCACCGGAAGTAAAATAAATTTCTTCTGGCTTTGCATGAATACATGCTGCTACGGTCTCTCTAGCCCACTGCAACGCCTTTCTAGCATCCCTAGAAAAACTATATAACTGCGAAGCATTTCCAAAGGAAGAAACCATAAACGGTTTCATTTTCTCAAAGGCTTCGGGATCCAGTGGTGAAGTCGCCGCATTATCCGCGTATATCATAACCAAACACTTCCCTACTCAAACAATTTACAACCTTCCGCCTTAAATTCCTCAATTTTATCCAAAATATCTTGAGGCTCTACGTCCAGATAGGATGCCAAACAATCCAGACAATAGAATTCAGTTACATCTGACCCCAGCAACTTCTGATTGATTCCCACTTCATTTGTTGAAAGCGGGCTCTTTCTACAAGCCACACAAGAGGCAACAATTTTCTTTTTCACGATTCCATCCCTTTGACAGTAAATGTAGGAATAGTCTTTCCCATATATTCCCCATCAGCAAATCCCATTTGCATACGAATAATAGCTCGCATCTCCATGGCAGGGTTCAGGCAATACCGCTTGAAATCCTTCGGCGAAATATCATCTGGTTCATGTACATGAGGAAATAACAATTTCAAATAGGCGGTACACATACGCTTCACCGCTTCCGTATCACGGGTATCAGCCCCTTTAGGAAGCACCATAAGTTCATCGACAACCGCACGATATGACGGCTCATCCCGAAGCATATGCATAATCATAGCAAAATATTCAGAATTCAGTGCCCAACCACAGACCTTCATATCATCGGTCATGCGAGGCAGATCCCACCCCTTGATAAAACCATGAATTCGATCCAGAAATTGAGGCTGCTGGAAAGGTTTCGGCAATTCCGTAAACATATTATCATACTCATTCATTGCCTTGGATGCGATATTTCCTAAGAAAATAATTCCGGCATCCACATTGACCTCATGATTATCCGGTGCGCGGTACTTCCCATTTTCCATAATGGCCTGTAAAGCAGACTGAATTTCCGTATCCTGCATATATTCCGCTTCTCGGATTTCATCCAGAGCCACAAAATCACGCAAGGCAACAATTCCATCTTTCTTCCTAGACAAATCGTAAATCAGCTTCGCCCTGGTGACCTTCCCAGAAACCAACCAGCCATACCGACTTACTTGTCCAAAGAGATACGACTTACCAGTCCCCGCCGGTGCCAATTCCAACAGATTGATGCGCTTTTCCACAAAAGGCAAAAGTCGCTTCATGACAGTCAATTTCTGTGATAAATCCCGATAACCAGCAGCATTATAATCTACAGCACCCAGGATAATATCCACCCATTCTTCCAAAGAAAAGGCTTCTCTCACACAACAAAATTCATCTAAATCCACACCATAGGGACAAAAATCCTGATACCCTTCCAGCGTGATTTTCCCTTTATCTTTTCCCACCGGTGGCAAATAGCCTAATTCTACAATGCCCCAGCTTTCATCAGTTTTGAGCAAATCCTGGCTATATTGATTCCAAACTTCATCAGGAATGACCGTATCTTTATGCTGCAAACCGAAATCAGGAAGTGCAAACGAAACCGCACTTGTCTTGATATCAATATTGACAGAAATTTTCGTCAAGCACTTCACCGTTTCCCCTTGGGTGACGATACGATTCAAAATATCCTGCCAATCCGTCTTTTTCGGTATAAATTTCCGGATAAACTGAGACGTCTCTTCTACATCGACCTCTCCCTCTTCATCCTGAAAGCGACTGATCACCCAATCTCTCATGAAAGAAGGCATCTTGAAAGAAGAAATAAAATTGCTCTTTTTCAAATCCTTATATACCACCATGGTATCAAAGGCATCCTGTAACTTCTGTACAAAATCCTCTGACTGTGCCATCTCATTCATTGCCATTCACCTCATTTCTTATATATCCAAATTATCAAATCTATCTTTTGCTACACTGCGCTTCAATTCAAAAGGAACCTGCTCTTTGAGACACTCTGCCCCATCATAAATATCTGCCATATACTTTCTGCTTCGCTTCATTCCTACCAACACAAACTTTGCCCGTTGTTTATGTGCATCCAAAATACCTTCATAGAACTTACCATTAATCAGAAGCCGCGGTTTTTCCATATTGAAATTGGTCACCACCTCCAAGGCAGGTGTTTCTGACATTTTGAAAGTCACTACATCGTTCCAGAATCTCACCATCATATCTTCTGGCTGCAACGAAATACGAATCAAAGGAACCAGTACCTCTTCCAAGGTAGCACCGCCATGAACTTCTACATCCGCCTTCCGACTTCCTTTGAACCGACTGTAATTGGCTAATACCGCATATCCATTCTCATAGGCTGCATAAGGAAGATGGGGATTTTCAGAAACAAGGCAACAACGGCCTCCGTGCTGTCCCTTATTTTCCCCATCCACAAAAGTAGCGCCATTCTCTTCCTCAGAAAGTACCGCTAATCGAGTGGCACCATGGTCAGAAACCACCACAGCCTCCTTGATTTCCTTCGTCAAAAATTTATCCTTGATATCCCGCAATAGGTGATCAATGACCTGTAATTCTGCTACCAAGTGAATAGGCAATTTTTGCTTTTCATAGTCATAAGTTTGGTTATGATGCTTCAGCTCATCCAGCTCTTTTACAGACTTGGTATCATCATAAACAAACTCTTTATTCATAGATGTAATGGACGGCAATTCTCCATGGCAAATATGAATATGGCAGCGAAGCCCTTGTTCTTTGCACTTTTCTTGGATATACGACAAATACTCCACACCTAAAGCATCCACAAAGAAAACCGTAGACTTATTGCGATCCACTTGTTTCATCAAAAGACTTCGTTCATCCAGCTGATTATATACTCGCTGCGTTGCCAGCTTTTCCACCCAATCCTTGAATGATGGATCCAGGTGATTTTTCAACTTTTGCCATTTATACTTATCGAAATAGGTTGTCAAATCATTTTGCAATGCAACCATTTCCGGTGTATCTTTCCGATGCATATGGTCCAATGTCACCACGAAAGTCTTCATATAGGCTGAAAGTTCAGGGAAATGTGCCTTTAGTACCGCTAAAACCTCTTCTTGCGTATAAGAATAATCTTGCAAGCAGGCAAAGAGATGTACAATTTCCCATGTGCTTTCATCAGACAAGTAATAAATCGCATCCCGTCCCTTTTGCTTCAACCCATTTTGGAAAGCCATTTCCCACGATGCTTTGCATGGAGCATCCTTCAGCAAATAGCGACGTGCTGAGAAAAAAGAAGAAAAACGCTCATCTTTAGCATCAATCTGAGCGATATCCAAATAGATATGCTCTTCCAAATCCTTCCAATTTTGGCTGTGATCTTTTACGAAATTCAGATATGGATTTTCTTCTGCCCCTCGTACTTTAATAAAGAGCCACAACAACCACTTCTTATATGAATCATTTCCATTTTGTATCAAAGACCACACAGTGGAATATTTTTCCGTCACCCCAAAATAGACTTCCGATACCTTTGACCAAGAGCGATAGGATTGCCAATCTGCAGCAAATCGCTTCCATTCCTCCTCGCTGCCCCAAGATTCCTGTAATTGCACTGCCATTTGACAATTTCGTTTACAAAACTCTTTATATCCCCCCTCATAATCAGAAAGAGAATACATGGAATGAGGCAAATTTTCTTTTTTGACATCGGTCTTCACGTAAAAATCGGTAATCCCCTTGGATGGATTATAGGATTCCAAAGCAGAAAGCAAACCTTTTACATGACAGAGCATGTTTTGATTGCCACCATCATAAGACACAGGAAATAAATGAATCCGCGGCAGAGGAGAAACTTCTCCTTCAAGAAAAATCACCCGAAGTGGCAAACGTGGATCTCTTCCCATACAACGGTGCAATAAATTTCCCATATGGGACAGTAAAATGATAAGATACCCTCTCGGTGAATAATTCAACCATTTTTGCAATAGATGAAGTGCATCCTCTTCGCCCCGCAGCATAGCATACGGTGCCAACCCTATGAGAACCAAAGAACGTTCCTCTCCATTTTGTTGGATTTCTTTATTCAATACATCCAACTGCGGAAACGAAACTTCCTTGCATGTAGAAGATACAAAGTAGCAAATCTTATTTGGGTCTGCCTTCATACGAGAAATAATCTGCTGCAAATCGCTATCATTTTCTGTATTGACCAATAAAGGAATTCCATTGGCTGGATGCTTACAATATGCTTCTATATTTCTGAAGCATTCGTCCAGATTGCTACATTTCATAGCCTATCCCTTACTTTTGCCCCTTCAGAATCTGCATACCAAACTCAGGATCCATCAGCTTATCTTTCAGATACTCTCTAAGCTGGTCCGCCGACATATTTCTAAATACCTGCTCTGCTTTGGCCTTTCCGCTAACCAAGTACTCCTGATTTCTCATCTGTTTCAACTTATCACGAACGGCCTGGCTATTTCCCCAATCATACACTTCACTATCGATATCAAAGAGCTGGTTCCGGATCTTTCTTGCATCTTTCAACAAAATCCGGTTTTCTCCTACGACACGCTGCATGAAACACTGGTCAATATAAAAATCATCTTCCAGCTTATCAAAGAAATTGGCATGTTCCAAATAGGAAATCGCCTTCTTCACCAAAAGTTCATCCCCATAAGATTGTCCAATCAGCGGCAAGAACTGTTTCGCCTGTTCTCTTTCTCCATCATCAAGCAAGCACAAAAGTGGTGTCAAATGGATACGAGACCATTCTTTGGCATCCTTTGTTCCCGTTTTTTCCTGCCACAGTTGCTGCAATTTCCTACGAACTTCATTCTGATGCACCTTCGCAATGCCATCTTGAATATTCTGATAATAGGGAGTGGAATCACGACCGAACTGGTCATCAGGCATCTTCAGGAAGAAATCATTAATCTGCTCGTCACTAAGACCATCCGCAAAAGAGGCAATCGCGTCTTTGAAATACTTCAACTGGTCATGATAAAAGGCATTGAAATTCTCTGCTTCCTCACAAAGCAGCGTATAGAACGTCCTCTTATCCTTGTTCTGAATCATACGACTTCTCTTTAAGAGAAGAAGCTGTTCCAAGAAATGCCCCAATGGTCCCACTTGGTTTTTAGCAATTTCGCAAGGGATCTTGATATGGGCCACTTTATTTTGCCATGCCCGGAGCACCTCTTCGTACGAAGAGAAGGAACCGACGCACACGCGACTCTCTTTGACGATTTTATATTCCAAAATCACATCAGAAATGACCTGGTCCACCGTTTCCTTATTCCAAACCCAATTGGCTTCCCCTGCACTGAATCCGTTCTTCACACGATCCATATACTGACCGCCATCTCGGATATCCGCCGCCAATTGAATCAAAGCCCCATCATCAAAAGAATTCAAATAGGCTGCCATACCTTGCTTCGTCTTTTCAGACTGACAAAGAGATGGCATATCCTCTACCAAAGCAGGATGTTCCAATAACTGCCGCCCGATTTTTTCCGCCAGCGTACTAGAAGATTCATTGCCATAATTGGCATCATTAGCGATACCGCTATACATGTCAATCAACTGAGAAACCAAAGCTGCAGAAGACTTCAAAGATTCCTTATTCACAATAGACTTCACCGTCCATAATGGGAAATAGAATCGTCTCATCTGCACACGAATCTGATTTCTAGCATTTTCTACGCTGGTACAATCTGCTTCAGGAATATGGAAAATCTGAGCGGTTTTCGCCAAGAAGCAACGCACCTCCGGTGTCATAGAAACCAGGTACTGTTCCTTCATTCCTTTCTTCAGCCCACCTGGATTCATGACATCCGCAACCATTTCCTTCATCTTTTCCGGTGACATAGGGGTAGTAGTACTGCCATTGCTCCAGAAATACTTCGCATTGGCATATTCCTTCATAACAAAACCAAGAACTAGAGCACACACACTGGTAGACATGAAGCCAAAAGGTGCCTCGCACAAAGCCTGCCAAATAGTCTTCATGGATACGCGTCCGGCCCGACTCTTGAAACCGGTGGCAATCAATTCATCCACCTTTTTCTTGATCTGTACCACCGGATGACTTTGCAGCTCTGCCTTTTTCCAATACTCCGGTACCTGCCATATCCCCTGCAGTGCATTTTCAAAACTTTTACTCTTGTTACTAATCCGGTATGCGCTGCTCAATTTTTCCTGCACACCGCAAAGAGCACCAATTCCAAGAGAATAGGATGTATACATGATATCATTCAAAGCAAACTGCTCTACGCCATAAAAATAGGTTTTTCTGTCTAAATCCACAAGGAAACGCTGTAACTCATCCAAATTGGCCATCCGTTCCCCATTGCTATTTGATGTGGTATACACCATGAAAGCACCAGATCCAACCTTATTTTTCCAAGTATTCGCTACCCCTATAGCCTGTTTTTCATAATGACTGGCCTGGGCTCTGTCCTTTTGTGCATGATAAAAGGCAAACTTCAAATTATCTTTATACTGGTTTCTCAAATCCATCCCCATAGGCGCTAAAGACTGGATCACCACCCAGTTATCGTCCATATGAGAAAGCCATTCATGAATCTGTCCTTCTAAGCGCTCCTGTTCTGCATCATCCATAGCAAAAGTCGTAAGCACTTTGTACCGATGAAGACCCGCTTTGGCATGGAGTCTGTTGCAAGCCGCCCGGAAATTTTCCGTCCCTGTTCCTGAATCACACAAGAAACGCATTTTCACAGACGGAGGAATCACGATGGCTTTCTGCAACTCTCCTACGGTAATCAAGTTGGATGTGGTAGTCTGTTTTTCTGCTTTCGTTTCATATTCTGCCATGTCCGAGCCATTGCCAGCGATAGCCACACAGTATTCTACCTGTCCGCCAGCAATAGGTTTATTGAACAAAATCCCTTTCGATACCAATGCATTGGCAATACTGACAGCCTTATTCTTGTTCCAATCAGTACCAGAAAATGCCATGTCCACATTTTCTTTATTCGGTGCTAACAAATCGTCGGTGATATGAAGAGAAATTGCCTGGAACAATAAAATAGTTTTGACCACCCGTTTCTCATCTTCAGTCAACTTCCCAAGCTGAAGCGTTCCATAGCTATCCAGTACGCCACGCACATCATCATTGAGCCCCATCTTCTGCTTTCCACAGAAAAAGTCCCATAGCAAATCAATAGTCAAGAGATTGATATCGCTCTGTGCGCCATAGTTGTGAATAAACCACTTGAATCCCTTCGCATCGGTCATGTCATTGCTAATGATGAAATCAAACATACTGCGCTGGTTAGAATTGAAAACCGTGGCGATATGCTTCAAAAGGAGTGCTGCGTAAGGATGGAGCGGCACAATGTCCTGCAATTCCTCTTCCGATAAATGAGTCTTCTTTCCCAGTCGGCTTTGCGAAGCAGACTTAGAAATGATATACCGACGCACCTCTCCCAAATCTCCATTCAAATCACTTTTATCTGCCGTCCATTCTGCCCGAAGAGTCAAATCATCGGTGACTTTCATAGCCTGTGCCATCAACCTGAACGCCATATTTTCTGGCAGTTCAATTTTGACTGACGGTTCAAAACGATCCATCGTCTTATTGGCCGTCTTCGCATCACGGAATAAATTGCGACTTTCATGGGCCACAATCATGAAATAGAATGGATGGGACTCACTGATTTCCACCAAAGTCTGGAATCCAGTCAAATCCATAGAATGATTTTGGAAAAATTCAGAAAATTCATCCCAGATGAATAAAATAGATGACAAATGATTTTTATCAATGATGCTTTCAATCCACCGTGCCATTTGATTGGTATCTCGGAAAAGTCCGTAGACCCCATTATCTTTCAAAACACCCATGATTTGGGTCATCAAATGCTCCACATCTTCTGATTCCCCAGTTTCCAGCTTTTGTAAAATATCCGAAACACTCATGCCGCCAAAATCCAAAAGATACTTTGGATTTTTTAATTTCGTTTTGAAATACTCACGATTACCTTCATCTTTCATCCATTCCAAGAAAGCATCCTTCATGGACGCTTCCCCTTGGTTAGCAATCCCTTTTTCCTTTAACGCAGCCAGGATACTTTCCTGCACAGCCATAATCAAATCCATATCGGTATGAATATTGGAAGAACCGATACGATGAACCGTCAAGATATGAGAATTCTGTTTTAATGAAATATACTTATCTCTCAAATCAGAACTTAATTTGAATTCATCAAAATATTCCCTCACATCTTCATCGGACGCATCCAGAAGAGACTTCACCGTCAAAGCCGCATGCGATTTCCCGGTACCATAGGCCCCTTCCACCCAAATAGAGCGATTCGCCTTCCCAGAAAGCACCCGATAGGTGGTTTCCAAAAGCTTTACAAAAGTTTCATGGGGATAGAAATTCTTCCAGTTCACCTTCCCCTGGCGAATCAAGTCAGCAGTGACTGCTGCATAGTATTTGGGATCAATATTGAAATAATGTTCATAGGTACTTGCCATAGCTCATTCTCCTCACACCAACAATTGCAATACATCTTCCGCTGTTTTATCACTATGGAGCGTGATATTATCCAGGTCCAACGTAAAGGAAGCAGAAATGAAATCCGGATACTGACTGGAAAGACCATTCAAAAGACGCTTCATGGTATCTCTGTCTAAGCCAAAAATACGAGTCGGGCTGACCCCATCCCGTTCGATGGAATCATCCAGCAGCGTTTCCAAAGAAAACTGATAATATCCCCCGCAGGCTTCTGCAAACTTGTACAAACTGTAGAGTAGAACCACCAAATCTGGATTGTCCCAAGATTTACGGTGCACAGAAAGCATTTTCTTCTTTACGTCCCCAGTTCTGGTTGTTTTGCTTTCAATTTCCGGTATACCAAATCCAATAGATTGCAAACAGGTATTACTATCCAAAATAACTTTGAAGGCATTCCAAAACTCACCAATGGCATGCTTCGTGGCTTCTGCCAAATCAAGAGTTGCCATATCACTAGTATAATCCGTATCAAAAGGAATATTGGTAACATACCAATTAAAAGCTGGTGTATACACTAAATTACAAAGCAAAATAGCCCATGTTTGATCCTGATTAAAATCATGAGATAGCATAAATTTACCAAAATCAGTCAGCTTTCTCTTCTCTGTCATTTGAGCATCACGCAAAAATGTGTGCATGGCATCAGTCTTTTTGTTTCCCGGTTCATAGGACTGATCTTTCACATAATTTTTAACCCATTCCATTGGTACGCCTACAGAATAATAGCGATTAATCCCTTTGACTGTTTTCATATCCTTGCTCCCCCTAATTGAATGATAATATAAGCATCCATCTAACACTTTTAAACAAGCATGACAACGACTACAGTTATCTCCTATGGTGAGTTGTCCATCTTTCATCTCTATATTTCGATTTGGACATTCTGCTGGACAAGTTTGACACTGCACACAATATTCCATTTTTGCCAAAATAGCTTTGAAAAGACTCACAAACTCTATTGTATTTTTATCGCGTTTTTCATTCGTAATAATAAATTGCTTTTTAGGCCCTGATACAAGCTCACATTCTCTCCAAACCTTTTTGTATTCCAATGAGTACTTATTCCCATTTTCTACCATTTCTCCGATAGTCTTATACCATTGCTTCCAATCAGAGTTCAACGTTTTAACAGTGAAAACTAGCTTGCCAGGTTTCTCTTCAAACAAAAATCGTTCCTCTTCAGTAAATTTTAATTCACGTCCACTGAATCTAGTCTTCCATGCACCAATGTCAAAGAACCGTTTTCTGTTTTCCCCTGATAAATCTTTTCCACTCGTATCTGCAATGATATCTGTATACGACTTAACTAAATCAGGAAAGCTGACTTTTTTCATATATTCATGTCGTTCAGAAGAATTGGGACAGATGATGCATCCTACGCGACTAAAGCCCAATTTATAAGCGTCATTTAGCAGCAAATGATTGGCATAGATATGAAGAAAGACTTCGGCAGAAGACCACTCCAAAATAGGATGAAAGCTATATTGCCCTTCTAACTTCTTTCCCATACTAATCATGTCATAATTCGATCGTGAAAAGCTTTCATCTCCTCGTACACCAGTTGTCATCATGGCATGCAAATGAGTAAATCCATACATTTTACACAGGGTATTAATAACAGGTGCCGTTTTATGAACTGTACAGCACCATCGAATTCGACGAGATGGTGGTCCAAAAACTTTCCAAAATTCCAAAGCAGGAACTTCCGATTTGGCATGAATGAAAGTCATATCATTTTCCTTGCAATATACTCTTACTTTTTCCACCAATGCTCTCGTCGTAGGAAATTCCATATCTGTATCGCCAAACACCACTTTGAACGCTTCATGGGGTAGCGCCCGTTGTACCAAATCCAGTGCTACCACACTGTCTTTGCCCCCACTGAAAGCCACGTAGAAAATGTCAATCTTTTTCTTATATGCTTCATAGGTGTTATACACTTGCTGCACCGTTTCTTGGACCAGCGTTTCCATGATGTCCCGGTTTTTTTGGCACATCGCAGGGATATCCACAAACTCCAATGCCTTTCCTTCTGGTTCTGGATCTTTTTCTATGATAACCAGTCCTGGCGGTGTATACAGAGCCCCACCAGTGACCCGCGCGATGGTCCGCCCCTTATAGATATAATTGCTGGACTCCGCCCATAGTAACGGCGCGTGATCATCTTTGGGATACTTCCAGTATTTGTCAAATCCTAGAATATCCAATTCTTTATAATAAACAGGACGAGGTTCCTTACTGAACTTGGATTGCTCAGGAAGCAATAGCAGTCCACCGGTCTCCACATCCCATGTGTATTTATACATAGGCTCTCCTTATTCTTCCAAGGCTTCCCGTTCTTTTCTTCGTGCCTTGGCCCTTCTCATGATATGTTCCATCATAGACACTCGCCGTGTGGCCTGAATCTTATGGGATACAATAAAATCCAACGCTTCTCTTTCTGTCTGCCAATGGATATCTTGAGATAACAATTCTACCAATGCATCATCGTAGGTATCCAAACCGCAGCCTCGTTTAACCATGACGCCATAAACACCACTTTCGGCCACACCACTACTGGTTTGTACCAATTGGAAAGGAAACATATCTACCCCAAACAGATAACTTTCCAGCACATAGAGATTCCACTTCACATTCATGGGAGGAAATCCAAAAAATAGCGTGATATCACTCAATGGAATCACTTTTCGCTTTCCTAGACATTCACTGAGTACTTTGGCCATCTCTCCTCGTTTCGGGAAATAGACCTGGTCCCGACGCATCCATTGAGAGGGAGATACACGAACCATATCCTCCATCACATCATTCCAATAATTCCCAGTTTTTCCTATTTGCTGGGCAAATTCTCTGATTTGAGACGAAGAAAGTTCTTTATAGCGTTGGCAAAAAGTATGAAAAATCTCATTCATGGTCATGGTACTTCCCTTTTCTACCAGCACCGCACCATTGACATCAATAGTAATAGGAAATAGATATCCCATCACTTTCCGAAGAGCAGCATCATTCAAAAATTGAGCATCTTGCAAAAAGCTAGGACAATGTGTTTCCAACAATTCATGTAGTTCTTTCCCAGTGATAAATTCGTTTTGACTCACTTCTGTCAGCAAAGCCTGGTGAAGCACTTTCTTTTCCTCTACCGATAAAGGAATATTCGGCATATAGAAATAGCTGCCTCCGCCAGTATTCACAACATTTTCTTCATTTCTCAGTACCTTTTTAATTTCTGCTATCGGCCAGTACCAGAAAGTTTCATGCATTGTTTCTACACTGACTGGATACGGTGATTCCTGCAATGCAGTCATCAATTCTTGTCCATGCACAGCAGGCTTTCCCCATACACTGATAGCCCCCTCACGGATATATCGATATGACTTTCCTCTCAATCGTTTCAATAGCTCTCCCTTCATGAGATCTATATCGAAAATCGACTGTTCGGCCAATTCTTTGTTATACTTTTCAAATAAACACTCCCAGTACACCGCCGTCGCATCTCCAGATAAAAGAGTGTCTATGTTCTTGGCTATAGTGTCTAAGATATCCTGCTGAATCCCCTCTTCTTTGGCGTATATACGTCCATCACTCCGAAGAGAACCAATACTTTTGATTTCATCCAATAGCTCCTGATTGCCCGCATCCAATGTTCTTCCAAACTTTTCTATAAAACGAGCTTTGAAACGTTTGGCATGAATCCCATTCTGCCGCATCCCATCAGGAAATTCTTCTTTCAGCACTTCCATCACTTGTTTGGCAAAAGTCACCGCTTCCCCGTCTTCTGAAGAATCATTCTCGTTCGTTTCCGCAACATCTGCTTCACAAGGTGTATCTATGTCTGGATGAGTTTCTAGTTTCACTTGAGCCGTAGTATCAGATGGTATAGAATGGGTTGCTTTTATTTCTTCTGGCAATTCAGAAAAATAGAATACTAAATTTTCAAAATCCACCTGGCATTTGACAAGCATTTGCCGTAGAAAATCCATCATTTCATTAGGCTTGACATCCAACTCTAAATATATCCCTTTAGCCAGCCAAGTGGGATGCTTGAGCCGATGTAAAGAAAAGTTATCACTTAGATACACCTTATCTTTGAACAGCGATGGGTTAGATGCAACTTCTTTAAAAACCTTAGGGTAATCATCATATAAAATACGACAGCACCGTGTATACAATCCCACCCAATCGGAAATGTTCTCCTTTTCTTCGAAATAAGAAAAAGCAAGGGGTTGCGCTGCATTGAAATTTCTAGGTACTGATAAATCACAAGTAGTTGAACCAGATAATAGATTATCTTTGTTTTCCTCTGTTTCTGTCGGCTTTATAGGTAATTCACTAACACTCTCAGTGGGCTCCATTTTACCAGGAACTGGTTCAGTTGATTCACATTCCTGCTCCTTCGTTTCTTCTTTTTTCACAAAAGCAAATGTAAAATCGGAAAGCAAAATATGACATTTAAACAGAATCTGCTTGATATGACGCATCATTTCATTGGGCATCAAATCCAGTTCTATACAATATCCATCAGCTAAGATGAACGGCTTTCGCAATGCATCTTGATAGGCCGGTGCCACGATATATTTATCATCGCTATATACAGAAAAAGATCGAAGAACTTGAAATGCTTGAAGATGATTCTTAAATAAGTACTTCAAACAAGTGATATAAAAATCTTCCCAATCTTTGACCGATATGTAGTCTTCTGTATTTCGAACTCCTTTGGTACTATAGAAAAAGCCACAGGGAATATACCGGCTATAGTCTCGATCACGGGTTAAGTCAAACTCAGCAATCCTTTGATTGGTCATCTGCTCTTGTTTTTCTTTTGCTGTCTCTATAGAAGACGATGCCTGATTTCCTGTAGACGATCGATATGATTCCGCAGATTCCTTTACTGTATCTGTTCTTTTCTCCCGTTGATAACCCGTTGTCCCATCTGTTTCTTCCGCCTTATCAGCTCCGTTGTTATCAATTTGCATCGGATTAGAAACAGGTGGCTTGTTCTCTTCTGGTGGTACAAGAGCCCTGTTATCAGATTCTTTCTCTTTACTTTCTATGCCCCCCACAACAACTTTGACTGTATCGTGGTGATTTACCTCTATTGATGGAGAACTAGCATTGGGCTTTCTATCTATACGAGTTCCATCAATCACCGTGATAGTTGTTTTTTTCTTTTGAATAGGAGTGATAGCCGTACCGGCCTCTCTTTGAGCATGGCGTAAAATCAACTGATACCAAGATACATCTTTCTTATAAATACCACTCACTTCGCGAAATGACTTCGGAATCGGACCTTCCAATCCCTTCCGTCGCCCCCAAAAGCAAGAAGCCATCCACTCTTTCTGTTGCTGTAATCCTTCTATGGATAGGAAATGAACATCTAAAGGCTTTTTCAATTCCATAGCTCTTTTTTTCAAAACTTCGGCCAACTGCAATAAAATTGAAGTTTCCCCTTCCGGTTGCTCCTTGATTTGCAAATAGGCCTCCAGCAAAAGAGCCGCTTCATACCGATCCCAAGGACGCTCCACAGCCTTTTCCTCATCCGCTACTTCTACTTGAACCGCTTCCTCGGCTACCTCTTCCCTAGTCATTTCGACCGCTTCTTTCACTTTTCCCTGCGCTATATTTTCACTTTGTTCGATTTTCGGGCACGCCAAAAGCCCTTCCTTGGAAGTTTCTTCTTCCGCAGAAGGGCTATCTATAACAGGGGAAACTAAAGGTTTACCCCCCCCGATTTTTTTCGGTTGTCAATTCCTGACTAGGCGCATTCGAAAAGAAAGAGAGAACTCGATTTTTCAAATGCGCAATTTGTTTCATCCGTCTCTTATTCATCCTTCCCCGCCTCCTTATTATATTCACTTCCAGCTTCTTTATATGCTTGTACTAGAATCTCTTTATACTCATAGTCAGAACCAGCTTCTCAGCACTATATTGTGCTCATTGGCTAGAAATCAAAGCCCAAAATGCGAAAAATGGGCCAATTTTTGCTCCGATTTGGGAGCAGATGTTGTTTTTAGAAAAGTGTATTAACGAGCAGCCACTATATAAACAAGCTATACTGACGTTTCATCCCATTATAATTTCTATAAACATCATTTATATCCAGACCTTTAAGCAAAGCTCTTTTACGAAGCATATTCGACAGTTCTTGCAAGAAAAACTCCTTACTTAACGGTTTTCTCTCAATTTTAAGACACGTATCTAGTAACAATGCGGCTTCATATATATCCCAAAGAACTCTTTGCATAAGAAATCCTTTCGTTCACCATATAGAAAAAATTACAACAGAAAATATAATACTTTCCTATTTTATTTTTTATTATAACACGATCAGTCCTTTTATGGCCCCACTTGTTTCAAATTTCATTATACCCCAATTGCTATGTCACAATTTGTCTTCACTCAAAAATTTTATATTTTTTCATAAAATATTCAAATTTCCAAATCATAATCATTCACATGACACCATATATTTGCTTTATGCATTTTTATGATTTACAATGAATGTAAGAAAGCAGGATTCTTATTTTATGGCTTTGAAGGGCCAGGATTCAACAGAAAGAGAGGCGCTTGTCATGGCAGCGGATGTGTTATTTGCCAATCTAAGTGAATATAACTATAACCCCATGAATGACGTTCTTTTCAAATTCATCTTTGGCAAAGAGGAAAGAAAACAGATCACCATCGATTTTCTCAATGCCGTCCTAGAGCCAAGCCTGGGGCATTCCATCAAAGACCTCACTTTTGCTTCTACAGAAATGAATCCAGAACATGACAATGATAAGCTCACTCGGTTGGATGTTTCTTGCATCCTAGATACACAAGAACAAGTGGATGTAGAAGTTCAAGTTCTCAACGAGAAAAATATGAATCGCCGTACCCTGTTCTATTGGGCCCAAATGTACCTGATGTCTCTACCGGCTGGAAAAACATATAACGATTTGAAGCCTGCTATCACAGTCAACCTACTCAATTTCGCCTTCCTGCCACAAGAAGAACCTCACGCCATGTATGGCATTTATAACAAAGCCAATGGGCATCAGCTCACAAAAGACTTAGAACTTCATTTTTTAGAAATCCCCAAATACGCGAACCAAGCGAAACAAAAATCCATCTCACAAATGACAAAAATGGAACGCTGGCTAGCCTACTTCGCTAATCAGCTAGATAAAAAAGGAAAGGAGGAACTGGCCATGAGTGAAGCCGCTATTCAAGAGGCTATGGAAGCCGCACGTATTTTCTTCAACAACACCGCCGAACGCCGCCAATACATCAACCGCGAAATGGCACGGATGGATAGAGAGTCTATGCTACAAAACGCTCTAAACGAAGGCGTAGAAAAAGGAAAAGCTGAAGGTAGGGCTGAAGGTAAGGCTGAAGGCATATTATTATTTGGAAAATTGGCTAATATCCTTCTGGCAGAAGGAAAATCTCAAGATTTACAAACTGCTATTGCTGATCCGGACTTCCGCAATGTATTATTTAAGAAATATCACTTGCAATAAAGAGAAGTTCAATCTTTCATATTTTAGTCACCAATCTACTAGTCATTCAAAAAACGCACAAAAAGCACACCCTCTTGTAAAAGAAGATGTGCTTTTTATTACCTATGTAATTCCCTTTCGGGCAATTCTACCTTCCATGGAAAGCAGAGTGGTTGATTCGCATAAGAAAATATAAATCATTACCATGGTAATGGGATTTTGAAAAGGTTATTATTCTGCTGAATTGGTCAGAGACTATAAGCAACCTACCG
>CAKQBK010000058.1 GCA_934216155.1 uncultured Dialister sp. | reverse complement strand
CTATATATAAAAACGGAAAAATGAGGGAAAAAACGAACATTTTGAAGATTAGAATTTCATTATTTCGGTTTTGTTGTCGGTTGTTTGTTGTTAGTTGTTGGTTTATGTTCCAAGTCCGTAGTACACAACTTGCACAAAACCACAGTGTCATTGGTTTAAGGTTTAGGGGTTACATGCAAAACCTTAAACCCTAAACCAATGCCTCTTTTTTCTCGGCAAGTTGTCACCAAAGGTCTCAGGATGTAAACCAACAACTGCCAACTAACAACCATCAACATTTATCCCTCTATCTATATAAACGAAATAGGACCCCGAAAAAACAACCTATGCAGGTTAGAGTTTCATTAATCTTTATTTCTGCGGCGTCAGTAGCGGAAAAGGTGACTCAGGTTGCTCAGGATTCTCAAGTTTCTCAGGTTCGTTGAATGTGCTGCTAACCGAAGCCGTCATTTCGACAGATAAGTACAGGGTTCTAAAGGTTCTCAAGGTTCTGAAGGTTCTCCGAATGCGCCTTTATCCGTGTTCGTCATTTCGACCGATGGGATTAGTGCTTGATGACACTATCAGGTAACTCAAGACTATGTTGGACAGAAGTGGAGAAATCTCAAAGCAGTAGCGGAAAATGTGATAGCTGAAATAACCCGTTACAGATAGATTCAGCTGGATGGAATTCCGCTGGAGACTTAAGATTTCTCCACTTCTGTCCAACATGGTCGCTGGGATCTTCTTTTACATTTAGCACAAATCCCATCGGTCGAAATGACGGTTATGGATAGCAGCACGTTTGATGAACCCTCAGAACCTTCAGAACCCTCAGTACCTTTAGGACCTTAGCAGACATGATTGGCGCTGATGATGCCAGCGTCAATCAGCACATTCGACGAACCTGAGCCACCTGAGCAACTTGAGCAACCTATGCCACCTGTTTCCGATGTATTGATTTTTTCTATAGCTCTTTCTTGAAATTTTTAAATTCATAGAACGCTATGAGGAAATAAAAAGGGAGTATAAAAAAGTATTTGACGAAGTATTTTTCATATGCTATAATTGACAACGTCATATGGCGAAAAGCGATATGACGCCTATATGTGGCGGGTGTGGTGAAGTGGCTAACACGGCGGATTGTGGCTCCGTTATGCGTGGGTTCGAGCCCCACCACTCGCCCCATTTTTTTTTACCTGAATATCGGTTTTTACCGTATTTATGGGGGTATCGCCAAGCGGTAAGGCAACGGACTTTGACTCCGTTATCGGTAGTTCGACTCTACCTACCCCTGCCAGGGATGAATAACAGGTCTGGATGATTTTCTTTTATAAGAAAGTATCCAGACCTGTTTTTTATGTGCAAAAATAAATAGGAATCCTATAGTATGTCATATAAACGATAGAATGAAAGTTATGGATTTTACACAGAAACAGGACGAGTGGATTATTTATTTCTTCTATGCATTGTGGTAGAATAAAGTTGTTATCGAAGCACGGCTTCAGAAAATAGGTGACTTGTGAATAATGACTAGTGGCTCGTGATGAAAAGCAGAAACCCATTGGGAGCTCCTAGTCATCAGTCACAAGTTACCCATTTAAGGAAACGCTGATTTAATCAAAGAGTTTGAAATGATATGAATTTTTATCCAAAGTATCGTCAAGGAAATCCTTACATAGCTCACTGTTCGCGGATTTTCTTTCCTCGCTTTGAATAAAAATCCAAGAATAATTTCAAACCATGATTAAATCAGTGTTTCCTTAACTAAGCACGAGAGGAGTCCTGATATTCCATGAGCAGCACAGTACAGTTTTATTTAGCCATCGGTATTTTCTGTTTGACCTACGTGGGGATTATGTCGGAAAAGATTCCCCGTACCATTTGCGCCATGTTCGGTGGCGGTGCGATGGTGTATTTTGGCTTTGTCACCCAGGACCAGGCCATTCAGCAATTTATCGATTTCAATACCATTGGCCTGTTAGCCGGCATGATGATTCTGATTTCTGTAGTCAAGAAATCTGGTTTCTTCCGTGTGCTTGCTCTGTGGGCTATGAAGATGTCTAAAGGGGCACCAAGGGAACTTCTGGTTCTGCTTTCTATCGTCACCGCTGTCGGTGCGGCAATGATCGACTCTGTCACCGCCGCTCTTCTGATTGCGCCGATGACCATTTCCCTTTGCCGTATGCTTCGCATGTCGCCTGTACCGATTCTGGTTTCTGAAATTCTGATGTGTAATATCGGTGGTACCGCGCTGATGATTGGTAACCCGCCAAACGTTATGATTGGTTCTGCTACCCATTTGGATTTCAATGATTTCTTGATCAACCTGGCTCCTGTGGTTGCTGTCACCATAGTGGTTACTTTGATTGCCATTCTGTTTATCTTCAGAAAACAGCTTCATTCTGTGCCGATGCCACAGAGTGAATTGGATAAGATTGATATCATGTCCGCCATTGAAGACCGCATGATTTTCAATCGTTCCCTGACCGTCTTGGGCCTGACTATTTGCGGCTTCGTTGTACACAGCACCTTTGGTCTGCAGTCCGCTACCATCGCTTTGACCGGTGGTATCGTAGCTCTCTTCGTTTGCCGTATCAGCCCGGAAGATGCACTGAAAGAAGTGGATCTGGATACCCTGATGTTCTTCATGGGGCTCTTTATCCTGGTCGGTGGTATGGAAAATGCCGGCGTTATCACCGCCATTGCACAGCATGGTATCGCTTTGGTCAATGGGGATCTCCATCTGATTACCTATCTGATTCTGTTCCTCTCTGGTGTTGCTTCTGCATTCATTGATAATATCCCATTCACTGCTACTATGATTCCACTGATTCATGATATGCAGGCTCTCATGAATGCCACCCACGCTGACTACATGTGGTGGGCACTGGCTACCGGCGCTTGCTTCGGCGGCAACGGTACCATGATTGGTGCATCTCCAAACGTCATCATGGTTGCTATCGCAGCAAAAGAAGGATTCAATATTTCCTTCGGCACCTTCATGAAATGGTGCTTCCCACTGATGATTCTCTCTCTGATTGTCTCCGCTGGTTACATCGAAGTGAGATACTTCATCCTGGGATTCTAATTTCATTAGCACAAAAAAGCCGCTATCTTCGGATAGCGGTTTTTCTGTTTAGTGAGGAGTGAGGAGTGAGGAGTGAGGAGTGGTGGACGGCGAGCGCACCGAATTGCTCTTATGCGGATAGTTTCATCTATTACCTAGCCCGTTTCTATAAGCTCGCCGAAACTAAAATGGATAGAGTCATGTTTCACGTGAAACATAGTGATAAAAGGTTATTATTCTGCTGCACCCAACTTCTAACATAGAGCCATAAAGGCCAGCGACAAGGTTAAAAGGGTTATAAAAGGTTATGGAAATATCACTTTTACATAACCTTTTATAACCCTTTTAAGCCAGTCAATTGCGGATTATTGTTCTATGTTAGAAATAGCAAGCAGCAGAATGATAACCTTCTCAATATTGTTTTTCATGAAATATGATGATAGCCGCTTCAGTCATCGGCGAGCTATATAAAAAGGAATTATGCTTCTTGATGTCAAGCGGTATAAGAGTAATGCGAGGGGCTCGCCGGCCACCACTCCTCACTCCTCACCCCTAACTCCTCACTCAAATAAAAAGGGATCAGAGAACAAGTCTCTAATCCCTAAATTGTTAAGTTTAAGCTCCCAATTCATCCAGCAGTTCTTCCGAAGCTTCGATGGCTTCTGCAATTTCTGGGCGGAGTTCTGCATCATCGGTGAGGAAACGGATTTCTGCCAGTGCACGGATCAGACGAGCAATCTGTGCGGTACGGCCGATGAGAATTTTCTGGGCGTTGGTGTAATTGTTCCAATCATAACCAGCAGCGACCTGGATGCGGCGGATATCGTCGATACCATCTTCGAAATAATCGGATAAATCCAACAGGGCATCTTCTGCCTGTCTGGCTTCGCGGCGGATATCCTGCATGCGGTTGCACATCTTTTTGACTTTCTGCTGGAAGTCCTGCAGGCGACTGCTCATGTCTTGCAATGCTTTGACGTCATGATGTTCAGCGGCTTCGATATCGAGGCCTTTGATTTCTGGCACCATAGCGTATTGTTCCAGTACGCCAGCACCGAATCCGATGGCATCCACCGCGCCAGAGAGGGTCATAACGCTCATGGCTTTGGTGGAGAGTTTTTCCAATTCCTTCCAGTTCTTACGTTCTTTATTGAAATGGTCCAGGCCAGTCAAAGTATCACAATCATGGAAGTCTACGTTGTGAATTTGAGAAAAGAGGCTGGCAAATTTTTTCATGTCTCCAGACATTAAGGTAATTCTGACGCGATCCAATTCTCCCAATTCATCTTGGGCGCGAACTTTGGCACGATTGATTCGCTTGGTGGCTCTCCGTTTGGCACGATCAATTTCACCATTGATGCTTTCTGGCTTGGCGGATACCGGGTTCCCACTGACAGCGGCTGCAATCATGCGCAGAATAAATGAAATAGACATGATACTTCCTCCTTTTTCTTGATGGCTCTTACTTTATTATTATATATTATTTCTTTTATTATATCATATCCATTCTTTTTTATTACGGCCCCTTTCCGTAAGAGGTAGGGATAGCAGGCTAAAAGGTTTTTATAGGGAGATATAGATTTTGCTTTTAGGGTCATGCTGTTAAGTTACGGATTTGTGTTAGTAGGGATGAATTCGTTAGAGGTTATAGGTTACTCAGGTTGCAAAGGCTGCTCAGGTCTCTCATGTTTCTCGAATGTGCCAATATACGCTAGCGTTTTCATCTCATTCGGGGAACCTGAGAAACTTAAGAATCCTGAGCAACCTTTGCAACCTGTCAAACAACATGTTCCAATCAAAAAGGACCCTAGCGGGTCCTTTAAGTAAATAGATTATGCATCGCGGAAGGAAAGTTCCTGTCTGGCAATGCGAATGGCTTCTCTGCTGGCTGGGCTGACGTGGCCGGTTTCATCTAACAGATGCGGGAAGAGGAGGGTGATCAGCTGGGCTACTTGCACCGCTCTGGCAATCTGCATTTTTTCCGGCATGGAGTAGAAGGTCCAATCGATGCCTTTTCTGTCCAAAATGGCTTCTAAGTCATCAATGCCATCGATGAAATAATCGGTTAAAGCAGAGAGGCAATCCGCTTCTTCTCTGGCGTTTTCTGCGATATCCACCAGGTTGTCTGTCAATTCTCTGACTTTATTTTGATAGTCTGTGATGGTAGCAATTAATTCACTGGCATAGCCTTTATCCATTTCATGAAATCGTTTGTTATCGATAGAAATGGTTGGCAGGGTAGCAAAAGGTTCCAGGATGCCAAAGCCCAATTCCATAGGAGAGTAGGCACCGGCACTGATGCTGCTCAAGCTGGCGATGCGGTCTGCACGAGCAATCATTTCATCTACTTTGAACCCTTCTTCCAGGAATTTCTCGATACCAGAAAGGCCTTTACATTCTGTCAGGTTGAAATGCTGAATCTTTTCGCATGCCTTTGTGAAATGTTCCATGTGACCAGAGGTGGAAGCGACTTTGGCACGATCCATTTCTCCCAATTCGTACTGGGCTCTATTTCTAAGGCGGATCACACTTCTTTTCACACGGCGAATGGCTTTCTGCAGTTCCCCATTGATGTCGATGATGTGAGAAGCATCTTCCGTGTGTCCTGCCTCGACTTGGCGCAATACTTGTAAAATGTACGTAATAGTCATAGAGATTCCTCCTTTGAAAGTCCGCTTGTATATGGACGATGACAGCTTGCTTTCATTGACTCTTTATATTCTTATTATACATCAAGTATGGGAAGGGTTAAATAGTGAGTGAGAATAAATTGTTTTTATCTGAAAGTGCGTAGTGCGTAGTGGTGGAAGGGGCGCACACAATTTGGAAGCGCCCCAATACCCTTTTTTTTATATCAATGCTGTTAAGTTGAAGATGGGGGGATGATTCCGCTGGAGGCTACAGGTTACTCAGGTTTCTCAAGTTGCTAAAGTTCCTCACGTTTTTCGAATGTGCCAATAAACGCTAGCGTTATCAGCTTATTTGGAGAACCTGAGAATCTTAAGAATCCTGAGCAACCTGAGAAACTTTAACTCAAAAGAAATCCTCTTATGTTTCACGGGAAACGATAGCTATAAAGGGCATTATTCTGCTGATTTCTGCTGTGAAACATTTCCTGTCATCGCAAGTGACAAGGTTATAAAGGTTATAAAAGGTTATAGGAAAACGGTATCCACATAACCCTTTATAACCTGCCCGAAGGGCTAACCTTGTTACTTGCGATAGCAGAAAATGTTTTACCAAAGAAAGTAGCAGAATAATACCCTTATATATAATATGTGCCGCTCCACCATTCCTCATTCCTAATTCCTAATTGCATTTAAAGGTATCTTTATTTTTCAAGAAGATGATACTTTTTCTAAATATGCATTTGACATTTTACGAAAATAGGTATACTATAAGTGAAGAAATTTGAAATTAAGTGTACATTTCAAACAATCTTATCTTCATTGTTTTAGGAGGACATGATGGACGCAAGAGAAAATGCATATGTTTTATGGTTCGATGAACTGCACAGAAAGGATGTCAACTTGGTAGGAGGTAAATCCTCTTCCCTGGGTGAACTGACCACCTCTACCGGTGTTCCGGTTCCGTATGGCTACGCTACTACAGCTCATGCTTACCGTTATTTCATGGAAACTACTGGTCAGAACAAAAAGATTCATGAACTGCTTCAGGGTCTGAAAGATGTAGAAGATTCTGTAGAACTTCATGAAGTATGCACCAAGATTCGCGAAAGCATTGTTTCTGCAGAAATGCCGGAAGACCTGGCACAGCAGATTGGTGATGCGTATGAAGAACTGGCTAAGAAAGTCAATGAAGAAAATCCATATGTAGCTGTTCGTTCTTCTGCTACCGCAGAAGACCTGCCGGATGCTTCCTTTGCAGGACAGCAGGACACCTACCTGAATGTAACCGGTCGTGATATGGTTATCCGCAAGGTTAAGGAATGCTATGCTTCCACCTTCACCGACCGTGCTGTATATTACAGAGCAAAGAAAAACTTCGACCATGAAAACGTAGCTCTTTCTGCTGCTGTACAGATGATGGCTGACTCTAAAGTAGCTGGCGTTATGTTCACTGTCAACATTGCCAACGGCGATGACAAATCCATCATGATCGAAGGCGCTTGGGGCTTAGGCGAATATGTCGTACAGGGCACCGTTACCCCAGATAACTTCCTCATCAACAAAGATGACCTCACCATTTCCCGTCGCACCATCAATGAAAAAGCCATTGAACTGGTTCGTAAACCAGGCGGCGACGTAGAAGAAAGAAAAGTTCCGGAAGAACTGGCTAAATCCCAGGCTCTTACCGATGAACAGGTTGTTCAGTTGGCTACCTATGCAAAAGCTATTGAAAAACACTATGGTTGCTACATGGATATGGAATGGGCTGTAGACCACCAGAACCGCGTTTGGATTCTTCAGGCTCGTCCAGAAACCGTTTGGTCTAAGAAAAATAAAGAAAAGAAAGCAGGCTCCGAAGTGAAACTTACCACTGATCATAAAGTACTCGTTAAAGGTCTCCCAGCTAGCCCAGGAATGGCAGCAGGCAAATGCCACGTAATCACCGATCCAAAAGACATCGATGAATTCCAGGAAGGTGAAGTACTGGTCACCACCATGACCTCCCCAGACTGGGTACCGGCTATGAAGAAAGCCGTAGCTATCGTTACTGATGCAGGTGGTATGACTTGCCACGCTTCCATCGTTTCCCGTGAACTGGGTATTCCTTGCGTAGTAGGCACCAAGAGCCGCAGCGTAGAAGCTACCAAAGTTCTGAAATCCGGTCAGGATATCACCATCGACGCACAGAACGGTGTCGTATACGAAGGCATCGTAGCTGACCTGGTGAAGAAAGATGAACCACAACAGGCAGCTGGCGGCGCAGCACAGACCGTTGTTGCTGAATACTTCGCACCAACCGGCACTGGCGTTATGATGAACCTGGGCGATCCAGATCTGGCTGACAAATATGCAAGCCTTCCATGCGACGGCATCGGCCTGATGCGTGAAGAATTCATCTGGACCACTTTCATCCATGAACATCCGCTGTACCTGATTGAACAGGGCAAACCTGAAAAAGTGATTGATATGCTGGCAGAAGGCATCTCCAAAGTATGCCGTGCACTGGCTCCACGTCCGGTTGTTCTCCGCTTCTCCGACTTCAAGTCCGGCGAATACAGAAACCTCAAGGGCGGCGACAAATATGAACCAGTAGAACCGGCTGACCTCCTCGGCTGGAGAGGTGCTTCCCGTTACTACGATCCGAAGTACACCGCTGCTTTCCGTCTGGAACTGAAGGCTGTTAAGAAAGTTCGTGAAGAATTCGGCCTGAAGAACCTGAACTGCATGATTCCATTCTGCAGAACCGTTGACGAAGCACGCAAAGTCGTAGGCATCATGAAAGAAGAAGGACTGGAAAGAGGTCCAGACTTCAAACTGTTCCTCATGGCAGAAATTCCGGCCAACATCATTCTGGCTGATAAATTCAATGAATTCGTTGATGGCTACTCCATTGGCTCCAACGATCTGACCATGCTGGTTCTCGGCTGCGACAGAAACAACGATACCGTTTCTGCCCTCTTCGATGAAAGAAACCTGGCTATCAAGAGAGCCGTTCGTCACCTCATCGAAACCGCACACAAAGATGGAAAGACCGTTTCCATCTGCGGACAGGCACCGTCTGTATACCCAGACTTCACCGAATTCCTCGTAAAGAGCGGCATCGACTATGTTTCCGTCAACCCGGATATGGTCAAAGCTACCAAGAGAAATGTAGCACGCATCGAACAGAGACTGATGCTCGACGCAGCTACTGGTAGAGGAATCAAAGACGTAGAAGATTACCAGTGGTAATTTTCTATAGTGTGCAACGTGTCACACTATGAGTAAAATGATGAGCAGTGAGTAATTAGTAATGAGCAATGAGTAATTGTGGTAGCAGCGCACAATTCATATAGCGTTGCAAAGATTTAAAATTTATAAAATAGGCGCTTTAAAATTTGATGCGCCTTTCCAAAATTACTCATTACTCGTTTTTCATTACTCATTATTTTCAGACTCAAATGCTGGAAATCAGCATTGGCACATAAGATTTTCCGGCACCGGGGCTGCTTTTTAGTAGCTCCGGTTTGCCGTATTTCTGTAGGAATAGATGGGTGACTGGTAGACTGGTCACTGGTGACTGGGAAATTTCCCTAGTCACCAGTCATGAGTCACTAGTCACGCATTCATTAAGTAACAGAAGAAAAGGAAGGAAATAATGCAGCTTACCAGCCGCCAAAAGGAAATTACCCGTATCGTACGGGAAAATGGCCCAATCACAGGGGAGATGATTGCAGAACGTCTTCACGTGACCAGAAGCGCTCTGCGCGGTGACTTGGCAGTCCTTCTTTCAGGGGAAGTGATTGCTGCACGCAGAAGACTGGGCTACTATTATCTCGGTGGGGGAGAAGATCCCGCCGCTTTGGAAATTCGTTCTTGCACTGCCGAATCCTGCATGTCTCGCCCGGTTTTGGTCGATGGGGATTCTAATGCCTATGATGCAGCGGTTCTTCTTTTCACCGAAGACATCGGGACCCTCTTTGTAGGAAAAGAAGATGACGTGCAAGGGGTCGTTTCCAGAAAAGACCTCCTGAAGGCCGCTATGGGACGAGAAGATTTGGCGAAAGTGCCGATTTCTATGGTCATGACTTCCCGCTCTAAAATGATTTATGCCGAACCAGAAGAAGATATGGTTTCCATTTCTCAAAAACTCATCGATTATGAAATCGACTGCTTGCCAGTGGGCCTTTTCAAAGATGTAGGAGGAGAAAAGAAGTTCGTTCTCATGGGACGTATTTCCAAAACCAACATCACCAGACTCTTCCTAGAACTGGGAAAAGGGAAACGATAATATTTCTTCTCTTTTATTATCATTCGCGTGTTTCGCATAGAACTGCTATAATGAGTAATGAGAAATTAGTAATGAGTAATGATGGTGCAGCGCACAACTTAAGAAGCGCTGCATATATAATTCATTGGCACTGCTACATGAATTGTGCAGTGCTACCAGCATTACTAATTACTCATTGCTCATTACTAATTGCGCTAGCATAGGGGGAATAGATTTGTCCAAAATACCGGAAGTATATGTAGTATCCGATTCTTTAGGGGAAACCGCTGAAAGCGTGGCTAAGGCCACCATCAGTCAGTTTGATGAAGATATCGATGTAGTCAGAGTTCCTTTCATCCGTCACACTGAACAGATTCAAAAGGTGATCGAAGAAGCGGCTGCTCATGGGGCTGTTGTATGCCACACCCTGGTGAGTCCAGAACTTCGTGCCAACTTTGAACGGATTGCTGACGCCCATCATGTCCGCTATGTAGATATCCTGGGCCCTATGATGGATATGGTAGGAACCATTTCCGATACCAAACCAAGAATGAAACCGGGCATCATCCATAAACTGGATGAAGAATATTTCAAAAAAGTGGAAGCCATCGAATTTGCTGTCAAATATGATGACGGCAAGAATCCGGCTGGCTTTACCAAAGCAGATGTGGTACTCATTGGGGTATCTCGTACATCCAAGACACCGCTTTCCATGTACATGGCCCATAAAAAATTCAAAGTGGCCAATCTTCCGCTGGTGCCGGAAGTGCAGTTGCCAGAAGAAATTTTCCAGGTGCCGCCTTACCGCATCATTGGACTCATCATTGATCCTTACAAGCTGAATACCATCCGCAGTGAACGTATGAAAGCACTGGGATTCTCTGGTACCGCCAATTATACCGACATCGCCCGCATCGAAGACGAATTGGCCTATGCCAAAGAAGTGATGCGCCAGCTCCACTGCATGGTTCTCGATGTATCCAACAAAGCCATCGAAGAAACCGCGAGCCGCATCATGGCCATCGTGCAGAGAAATAAAGAACTCTACGGAGATAAATATTGAGTCACTATCGAAAAGACCGCTTGAGACAGCGGTCTTTTTTGTGGAAAGAAATAGTGAGAAGTTAGAAGTGAGAAGTTAGAAATGGTGGTGGCGGCGCGCAAATTATATAGCGCCGCATAATAATATTTGGGTGACTGGTGATTGTAAAAGTAGGCATAAAAATGCAAATTTGCTGACTGCTTAGACTTATTAAAATGTTTCATGAAAAACATAGAAAAAAGGGTATTGGGGCGCTATATCATTTGATGCGCCCCTTCCTTCATTTCTCACTTCTAACTTCTCACTTCTAACTATTCCTGCTACAATGAAATAAATACTCATATTAAAAAGGAGGACATCACATGTCAACGCCAAGAGAACGGTTTGAGGAAATCGAGGAGAAGGTGCTTTGTACTCGTGCTTTTTTGACTCGAAATGGGACTAGAAAACGGGAGGAAGAGTTGGATCCTTTGCGGACGGCCTTTCAAAGAGACCGGGACCGGATTCTTCACAGCAATTCTTTCCGGCGGTTAAAGCACAAGACCCAAGTGTATATTGCGCCCCAAGGGGATCATTATCGCACCCGCATGACCCATACGCTGGAAGTGGCGCAAATTGGTCGCACCATGGCACGGGCGCTGTCTTTAAATGAAGACTTGGTAGAAGCCATTGCACTGGGTCATGATTTGGGACATACTCCTTTTGGGCACGTGGGAGAGCAGGCTTTGCAAGAAATCTATGGCCATTTTGAGCACAACGAGCAAAGTGTTCGTATTGCCGCATGTTTGGAGCGAGACGGGCAAGGGTTGAATTTGACCGAGCAAGTGTTAGACGGTATGCTGAACCATTGCGGACATCTGAAAGCCCATACTTTAGAGGGCAGTCTCATTAAGTACGCCGACCGCATTGCCTACCTTTGCCATGACTATGAAGATGCGGAATCTATGGGGCTCATTCATGCAGAAGATATTCCCTCTCATATTCGATATCGCATTGGCACCACCCATTCTTCTATGATTACCGCCATGGTGACCGATGTGGTGGACCATTCTATGCAGAATGAAACCGATGGCATCCATATGAGTGAAGAAGGAGATCAGATTCTGCTGGATTTCCGAAAATTCATGTTCACCGCCGTATACATGTCAGACAATCTTATCCCGGATAGAAAACGAGGAAATAACGTCGTACAGATGCTGTTCAAGTACTATACCGAAAAAGATACACAAGGCCAATACTTCGCCGACCGTCTTCCAAAGAAACAACTGCGTCTCGCTGGCGGCGATGTACCGCGGGCCGCCGTAGATTATATTTCTGGGCTCACCGATAACTATGCTATCAATTTATTTGAAGACATCTTCGTGCCTCGCTATTGGACATTTAAAAAGCAGTGAGAAGTAGGACAGGTTCCTCAGGTTGCTAAGGCTTCTCAAGTTTCTTAGGTTTCTCGAATGAGATGGTATCGCTAGTGTTTATTGATTTGTTTGAAAAATTTCATATACAAGAGCAGAAACAGATGATTATATTTGTCAGAAGGAGGAAGAACCATGAGAACTTGGGAAGAGTATAAAAATCATGTCAAAGCAGTGAATAAAGAAGAACGGCAGCAGATGGAAGAAATTGAAGAAGTAGCTGATGAAGTATCTTTTGCTTTAAAAAAGAACAGGGATTGGAGAGTAGTCAACGGACGTTGGTTGAAAATGCAGAAATTTGAATGAATGGATGACGCTAGCGTTTATTGGCACATTTGGGAAACCTGAGAAACCTGAGAACCTTCAGAACCCTAAGAAACCTGTAGCTATTATCAGAAACATACCAGCTAACTCCTATTTCTAATCACTAGTTACAATTGACATTCTTTTCCAAGTAGGTTAAAATGAACGGTAAATATACATTTAAATGTATCGATTCGCACCGCTTGGGTGTGCTGGTTTGAAAAAGGGGTTTGTTATGGATTATCAGCCAAGTTACAAGGAGTTTGCCGCTATTTTTAAAGCACTGTCTGATGAAACACGTCTCCGTGTGGTAGACATGCTGTCCTGTCGTGAAATGTCTGCTTGTGATATTTTGTCTAATTTCACACTGTCTCAGTCCACGTTGTCCTATCATATGAAGATTCTCATTGAATCTGGGGTGGTCAATGCTCGCCGCGAAGGCCTGTGGACCAAGTACTCCATCAATGATGATACCTTTAATAAATTGATGGACTTCCTGCCAGAACTGTACAAGCTGAAAGACAAATGCATCTGCCAACAGATCAAGTACTGCAAAGTGGAACCGAAGACCGAAGGAAAAGACGAGTTTGGAAACTAATCCAAGCTGCGAAGCAGCTTGGATAGGGTATCATCAGTGATTCCATTTTTTCATTAGTCATTTAATTGGCTAATCAAATGGTTATTATTCTGCTGATTTTATTTTGATTTAAAACTAAACGAAAACCGCTAGCAACGGGTTATAAATGGTTATAACAATACGAAATCATAACCTTTTATAACCCGCGGCTAGCGGTTTTTAGATTTGTTTTTTATTTGAAATCAGTAGAATAATAACCCTTTGACAGCCACTAGTTAGAAGGGGGATTATTCTGCTAATTCCTTCTGCGAAACATTGTCTGCTGTCGCAAGCGTCAAGGTTATAAAGGTTATACAAAGTTTATGGAAATACCGCTTTCGCATAACCTTTTATACCCTTTTTAACCTTGTCGCTCACGGTTATTGCTCTATGTTAGAAAAAGCAAGCAGCAGAGTAATAACCTTTATAAAAGGGGTATTGGGGCGCTTCATAATTTGTGCGCCCCTTCCACCATTTCTAACTTGTCACTTCTAACTTCTCACTGCTTTCCCAAGTGGCTTTCTTCCGCGATAATCTGATAGACCAGCATGCCGGCATCGTACAGGTCCTGTTCTTTCAGGTTTTCCTTATTGGTATGGAAATCGGTCATGCCTACGCCTACGAGAACAGCAGGGAAGCCTTTGGTACCAAACCAGTTGGCATCACTGCCACCACCGCTTTTGGCTACTTTCATGGGCACATTCATGGCTTGGCAAGCTCTGGCGAAAAGCTGGAGGGCCGGATCACTTTCTTCAATCAAGAAAGCATCATAGGCTTTTTCTTTTTTGATTTTCAAAGAGCCTTGTGGGAATTTCTTAGCGGCTTCGGTGAAAGCTGTTTCCATCTGGGCCACCAGTGCTTCCAACTTTTCCATATTTCTACTTCTAGCTTCTGCTATCACTTCGCAGTAGTCAGGAACGATATTTCTGGCGGTACCCCCCTGGATGGTACCGATATTGCAGGTGGTTTCTTCATCCATGCGGCCGGTGGGGCAAGCAGCGATGCCGGTAGCAGCCATGGCAATGGCATTGGTGCCTTTTTCTGGTGCCATACCTGCGTGGGCAGCCACACCCTGGCAGATGAAATTCAATTTGTATTCCGAAGGACCTGCATTGTATACCGAGCCGGCAGGGCCATCGGCGTCCAGTACATAGCCGAAATCAATGCCCTGGATATATTTTTCTTCGATATAGCGGGAACCGAAGAGGCCGATTTCTTCCTGTACCGTAAAGATGACTGTGATTTTTCCATGAGGGATGTAGGTCTCTTTCATGAGAGCCAAACCTTCCAGAATGGCGGTGACACCGGCTTTATCATCGCCGCCCAGAATGGTATTTCCTTTGGAACGAAATACGCCGTCTTCCAGCACGGGTTCGATGCCTTTGCAACATTCTACGCAGTCCATATGGCCGGTCAATGCAATGCTGGGAAGTCCTTCTGCGTTGCCGTTGAATACAGCAATCAAATTGCCGCAGTTGCCTCCATTGACGGAACCGTTATTGTCCTCAATCACTTTGGATGCGCCCAGTGCTTTGAGCTTCTTTTTCAAATACTCAAAAACATCTCGCTCGCCTTTGCTAGGAGCATAAATTTTCACTAAATCAGTGAATGTGTCTTTCATGCGCTGTTTGTTAATCATAGGAATCGTTCCTTTCGTAACTGATGATGTTGATATTTTTATTATACCGCAAAAGATATAGTTAGGAGTGAGGAGTTAGGAGTGAGGAGTGTTGGAAGGGGCGCATCAAATTATGTAGCGCCCCAATACCCCTATTTATATAAAATGTTATGTGATAAAAATATAAGAATTCCGCGGCGCTTTCCTATTTTGTGCGCCGCCACCAACATTCCTCATTCCTAATTTCTCATTCCTCATTGCTTTTTTCCAGCCAGAATCCCTTTTGCAATGCCTTCTTGCCAAATTTCGCCTGGATTTCATCCATGGCTTTGGCGGCTTTGCTGCGTTTGTCGTTTTCTTCGGAGAACAGGGAGGCCATGGACATTTCAGGGCCCAAGTTGGAAGCGGTGACGCCGATGAGACGCACCCCTTCGGGGAGTACCAGGTGGGATAGAAGAGAGCGAGCCAGGCGATCGATTGTTTCTTGCAGATTGGTTCCTTCTTCGATGGAAATACTTCGCTGCACCGTGCGGAAGGAAGACAACCGAATTTTGAGAGAAATGGTGCGCGCCAGGAGCTGGTGTTTCCTGAGACGCTGGGCCACTATATCGCTATGAATGGCAATTTCTCTTTCTATATCCCTTCTGTCCGTCAAGTCCGTTTCATAGGTGGATTCATCACCAATGGATTTGATTTGCCGCTTGGCTTGAATCGGCCTAGTATCTAGTCCAAAAGAAAGTTGTTGTAAGAGTGGGCCTTGGTTTCCTAGTAATTTCTGAAGCGCGCCCGGTGGGGCTTGCTGGATATCAGAAATCAGATGATAACCGGCGGCGATCAGTTTTTTCTCTGTAACAGTGCCGACGCCCCAGAGGCGACGCACTGGAAGTGGGCCCAAAATGTCCTTTTCTTTTCCGTAGGGAATGATACAGAGTCCATCAGGTTTTTTCATGTCACTGGCCATTTTGGCTAAAAATTTATTGGGCGCAATACCGACAGAAGCGGTGAGATGGACTTTTTCATGGATTTCTTTCTTGATGGCACGACCGATGCTGCCAAGTGTAGGGTATTGGGTTCCCATGCCAGAAATATCCAGAAAGGCTTCATCCAAAGAAATGGGTTCATAGGCGTCAGCATAGTGCAGCATGATTTCATGAATGGCATTGGAGGCCTCTTGGTAAGCGTCAAAACGAGGATGGACGAAGATACCCTGGGGGCATAATTCCTTGGCCTTGACTGCCGGCATGGCAGAGTGGACGCCGTACTTTCTGGCTTCATAAGAAGCAGTGGCAACCACGCCCCGGCGGCTCTCACCACCGACGATGACAGGAAGTCCCTTCCATTCCGGATGGTCCCTTTGCTCTACCGAAGCAAAGAACGCATCCATGTCGACATGCATGATCCAACGACGCATGATGTTCACCTCACTTTTGGATTGAGTTAGTAGGTATGATTTCGCAGGAGATTACAGGTTGCTCAAAGTTCTAAAGTTTCTCAGGTTGCTCAGGTTCTTCGAATGATCCCATAGACGCTAGCATTATTAGCTCATTCGAGAAACATGAGAAACCTGAGAAACCTGAGTAACCTTTGCAACAGTAGAAATCATCACATATTTCGCTTAACTTAATAGCATTGCCCTTTATAACGTAATGCGTAATGCGAAGTGAGTAATGATGGCCGGCGAGCACGTCGAATGGCTCTTATGGATTTTGTTTCTTATGCTACGTAGTCCGTTTCCATATGCTCGCCGAAATAAATGTATCTTTTATTTCTTTCATCATAGTAGGAACCATGTGCTCTGTCAAACTTTGACAGTTAGGAAAATAAAAGATAAGATACATATAATAAAGTAATATTGTTAAGTTAAGGATTGGCGTTGGTAGGTATGATTCCGCTAGTGGTGATAGGTTGCTCAAGTTACTCAGGCTTCTAAGGCTTCTCAGGTTCTCCGAATGTGCCGATAGACGCTAGCGTCATTAGCTCATTCGAGAAACGTGAGAAACCTAAGTAGCCTGAGAAACCTGAGAAACCTGAGTAACCTTTGCATCAGCAGAAATCATCACATATTTCTCTTAACTTAACGGCATTGCCTTCCACCATTACGCATTGTTACACAAGAGGAGGTTACAATGAAATCACTAGTACTTTGGAGTTCCCGTACGGGAAATACGAAAGCAGTGGCAGAAGCGATTTATGAAGCGCTGCCAGGAGAGAAGGATATTATGGAAGAGGGCCGACAGGGAAAGGACCTTTCTTCTTATGATTTGATTTTTGTGGGATTTTGGGGATATCGCAGAGGAGCTGATCCGGTAGCACAAACCACTTTGTCTTCTTTAGAACATCAGAATGTGGCAATCTTTGCTACCGCTGGAACCTATCCAGATTCAGAACCGGCGAAGATGTACCTGGCCAATGCGGCGGCACTGTTGCCCGCTAGTAGCACTTGCGTAGGTACCTTCATTTGCCAGGGCCGGGTGAATTCCTTCCATCAGAAGAAAATCCAGGGCCTTCCGCAAGAAACAGCCCATACCATGGATCCGGCCCGTTTGGCTAGATTGGAAGAAGCAGAAAAACATCCCAATGAATCAGATTTCGCTGCAGCTCGTCAGTGGGCCCTTTCTATGGTAGAAAAGGTGAATAGAAAGTAAAGAATACGGGGTTCTCAGGGTTCTCAGGGTTCTCAGGGTTCTCAGGGTTCTCAGGGTTCTCAGGGTTCTCAGGGTTCTCAGGGT
>CAKQBK010000057.1 GCA_934216155.1 uncultured Dialister sp. | reverse complement strand
GAAGAGTCCTTTCTTTGTTTTTTTGCGTATGAAAATTATAACATTTTCAGTCAAAGGGGGCTCTTCCTTTTTGATTGTATTTCAAGAAAATGTCCCTGATTTCTCTTACCGAGTAAAATTTTACACTAAGCTGATTTAATCATGGGTTGAAATAGAAAGTGACAAACGTGTATAAATGATAGGCACCTTTGTCACTTTTATCATACAATGCGGCGCTTCCAAATTTTGTGCGCCGCTACCACCACTCCTCACTCCTAATTCCTCACTCCTCACTCATTACTTCCCGCACCATTTAAACAAAACGATGCCCAAGACGCCTGACAGCAGGGAAGCGGTCACGATGGCGGCTTTGGCGTGTACTAGGTCCGATGGAGTGCCAAAGGAGAGGGACGCCAGGAAGATGGACATGGTGAAGCCAATCCCTGCCAAAACGCCAGCACCTAGGAAGTGGGACCATTTCACGTTCTGTGGCATTGCTACCATGCCGGATTTGATCATCAGAAATACGGTGCCGAAAATGCCCAATGGCTTCCCGATGAAAAGCCCTGCAATAATGCCCAATCCAATAGGAGACAGCAGCCCCGCAAAGCTATCGGCTCCCAGGGGAATACCTGCATTTCCTAAGGCAAAGATCGGCATAATCAGAAAAGCAGACCAGGGAGATAAGGTGTGTTCCCAGTGGTGCAGTGGATGTTCTTTCTGGTTTTCTTCATTTCCAGCCGGAATCAGGAAACCTGTCAATACGCCAGCCACGGTGGGATGAATCCCAGCTTCTAAAAAGGCATACCAAGTGATTAAACCACCAATGATATAGGGAATGGGAGAAAATACATTTTTCTTGGAGAATACAGCCATCACGCAAAGCACAGCTAGACCAATTCCCAGAGCCACCCATTGCAGGGATTGGCTATAGAAGAGGGCGATCACCACGATGCCCCCCAGGTCGTCGACGATAGCCAGAGCGGTCAGGAAAATAGCTACACTTTTCGGCACGCCTTTAGCAGCAAAAGCAAGAACGCCCAAAGAAAAGGCAATATCGGTGGACATAGGAATGGCCCATCCGCTGATGGAAGGTTCGCCGAAGTTGAAAAGGGTATACAGTGCCGCCGGAACGACCATGCCCCCTACGGCTGCCGCTACAGGAAGAATGGTGGCGGACAGGGATTTCAATTCTCCAAAGAGAAATTCTCTTTTAATTTCCAGCCCCACCACCAGGAAGAAAACAGCCATCAGGCCATCATTCACCCAATGCAGAAGTGACATTTCTGGTAAAAAAGGAAGCGGGACAGAAATATGCAAGGTGTGTTCGTAAGTCTCTGCTAAAGGCGAGTTGGCCAGTGCCATAGCAATGGCTGCACAAATGAGAAGTAAAATGCCTCCCGCTGATTCTTGTTTAAAAAACTCAGTAAACGCATCATTGATACGATCTAAGGTACATTTTTTGCAAGGTTTCAAATTTCATCATCCTTTCCATAGATAAATACATAAGTATCTATTGATTATATATACATTTTTATATTAATTTTATTATACATGAAAGTATTCCATATGAAAAGAGTATACTTTTCATGGTTGTTAGTTGATGGTTGTTGGTTGTTGGTTGTTGGTTGTTGGTTTATGTGCCGAGTTCTTTTACTCCAATCAGCTGCGAAGAAAGAGGGAATTGGTTTTGGGTTTAGGGTTTTGGATTTAGGGTTTAAAGTTTTCATTAATAGATCTATAAAACTCCGCTTCTCTGCCTATACTATGGTTAACCTTTTGGCGTCATTTCGACCAGTTGAAATGACGGTGCGATGATATTTTTAATGTGATAAATTTGTCTTTAAACCTTAAACCAATGTCCCTTTGTCCAAGGCAGATTGACTAAACAGCAACCGGCACGTAAACCAATAACCAACAACCAACAACCAACAACCAACAACAAGTATGATATAATAGAACCACCTATGAGATTGGAGGACTTATTATGAAAATTACCATAGATGATCAGTTATTTGATACCATTCCAGGGCTTTGTGTCGGTGTGGTAGCGCTTCGGGCGGCTGACAACCGGGGCATCAATATGGAAGCGGAAGCGTTCCGCCGCCGGTGCTGCACGGAGACCAATTTGCTTTTGAAAATGAATCCCGCTATGGCCGACGCTGAAATCAAACGGTACCAGGATGCCATGGCCCATGTGGGACAGGACGGGTACCTGACCGCACTGGAACGAACCTTCAAGGAATACAAAAAGGACTTGGGTATTTCAGAAAAGGAAGAAGAATCTGTTTCTAATGACTTGGAAATTCTCTCCATGCCAAAAAAAGCCAACCTGGATGAACTGGCTGGCTCCGATGTACTGCCTCGCATGAATCCTATCATGGATATGGTGAGAAGCGGCATATTGAAATTCCACGTCGATATTCACGCCTATGACCTGGGCGATCGCACCCAGCCATTGGTTATTTCTAAAAAGGAAGATGACATCGCTGTCACTTTGGGCGATGGAGTTTGCACCCACCACTGGCTCGGTGAAGAGGGAGAAGCAGGACAGATAACTGAAAATTCGGAAAATGTGCTGATTCTCATCACCGGTTTTGCGCCGAACCGCAAGAAGGTCACCGCGGCTAGAAATGAATTGGCCCGCCGCATGAAATCTGCCTTTGACCGGGCTGTGGAAGTGGGCTGGATGGAAGTAGATACCCACGAATTCACCACCGATATCTGATAGGTGCATCATGAAATATATTGCACTGGATTTTGAAACTGCCTACTGGGGCCCTGCCAATGCGTGCTCTTTGGGCATCGTCACCAGCAATGGGGAAGAAATCATCGATGAGTGGTACCATCTCATTCATCCCCTTCACATGAATTTCGACGCCGGCTGCATGAAAGTCAATGGCATCCATCCAGAAGACGTGGAAACAGAAGAAACCTTCCCCGCTTTTTGGAAAGACATCGCCATGCGTCTCGAAGGGGGCATCGTCTTTGCCCATAACGCCCGCTTTGATATGGGCGTCCTGGCCTCTGCCATTGCCACCTACGATTTGCCGGACATTCACTTCCGCTACGGCGATACGGTGGTGCTGTCCCGGAAACTGTGGCCCGATATGGAAAACCATAAACTCAATACCGTGGCAGAAGCACTGGGATTCGATTTCACCCACCACCAAGCCCTGGACGATGCCCGGGCTTGCGAATACATCGTCCGGAAAGCCTTGGAAGAAAAAAATGCCCCCTCCCCGGAAGCCTTGCTGAAAGAAACGGGGCAAATGTTGAAGAGATTTAATATCGATAGGCGAAAGAAAAAGTTAATTACCGTTTGATAAAAGGTTATCATGCTGCTAATTTCGCTATTCTCATGAGCCATGCAAAAGGTTTGTCAAAGGGTTATTATCCTACTGATTCCGATTTTGAACAAAGAAAAATACCGCTACCATCAAGGTTATAAAGGGTTATGCCATTTCCTTTTATAACCTTGGTGATAACGGTATTTTTTATTTGTTATTCTATTGAAATTAATAGATTAATAACCTTTTGATAGGCCATTTAAATGACTAATGAAGATATAGGAGTCTGCAGAATAGTAACCTTTGAATGACCAATGAGAATATCCGAAGTCACCGCTTAACAAGCCCGCCTTGTACTTCCTGCACGTCAAAGACGGAAAGAAAGGCAGCGCCATCGATGCGATGGACCACTTGTTTCAGTTTCGTCACTTCCAAGCGGCTCACTACGCAGTACAGCACGTCTTTGTCATCTTTCAGGAAGCCTCCCTGTCCGTGGAGACGGGTGACAGCGTGATGCATGTCGTGCACAATGGCATCGGCTACATCATCATAAGCAGTGGTAACAATGAAGACCCCTTTGGAAGAATCCAGACCGGTAGAAACCGCATCGATCATGCGAGAGCAGATGAAATAGGTAATGAGAGAATACATGGCACTATTCCAGTTGAAGATAAAGCCGGCCGCCCCTAGAATGAAGAGGTTGAAGAACATAATGATTTCCCCAACGGAAAAGGCGGATTTATTATCCAGCCAAATAGCCAATATTTCCGTGCCATCGGTGGAACCGCCGCTTTTGATCACAATCCCTACGCCAATCCCGATGATGATGCCACCGAATATGGTGGATAAAAACGGATCGCTGGTGGCAGGTTTCATGGATTCGAAATAAGACGAACACAGAGACAACACCACAATGGCATAGGTGGACGAAGCCGCCAGAGGCAGCCCCAACCGGCGATAGCCCACGTAGAAGAAAGGCAGGTTCAAAAGGATAATCAGCACGCTGAAGGGAATCCCCGTCAGTTCTTGTACCAAAAGGGAAATACCGGTGACACCACCATCAATGACGTGGTTTGGAATGAGAAATAGATTCAAGCCCGCAGAATAAATCATAGCACCCACGGTGAGCCCCATGAGCTTGCGACAGATTTTCCAGAGTTCTATATTTTGTATATGCAATGACATAGGATCTCCTTTTTTGAGTGACCAGGGATTAGTAGCTAGGCCCTAGGGATTAAGTTTATGGTATAAAAGACTAGCGTCATTTCGACCGATGATGGTTATCCCCACACATTCCCTAATCCCTAATCACCAGCTACTAATCCCTAATTCCTAGATACAAAAAAGCCGCGGCATAGCCGCGGCAACTATTCATGGCGGAAGGGATGGGATTCGAACCCATGAACCTCTCACGAAGTTAACGGTTTTCAAGACCGCCTCCTTCAACCGCTCGGACACCCTTCCATAATGAATATAATTATAGGGATTTTTGCGCTGGTTGTCAATATATAGCCCTGTTGTTACATGAAGGTTTTGCGTTAGATAGCATGATTCTGTTAGAAATAACAGGTTACTCAAGTTTCTAAGGGTTCTCAGGTTGCTCAGGTTCTCCGAATGTGCCGATAGACGCTAGCGTCATTAGCTCATTCGAAAAACGTGAGAAACCTAAGTAGCCTGAGTAACCTAAGCAACCCGTCCCTATTTCTTTTCAAAAACTGTCCCATCCAGCCAATGATAAGCGAAGATGCTACCGGAATTGATGCCGTATTCTTTGGTAATGAGACGAACCAGTTCTGCTTGGGTAGAGGGATGATATTTTTCTATCAAACGGTTCACTTGTTTTGTCCGATCGGTCTTTCCGAAGCGAATCGTAGGCACCCGGGCCATCACCATATCAGCGGGCAAGTATTTCTTGTCCTGTTTTTTCTCAATGATCTGCCATTTCTTGAAAAAGTTATGCAATTCCTGATAGTTCCGAATGTCATACTCTTCCATCAAGTCCGGATGGTCCACAAAAATTTTTTTCGAACTGATTTCCAAGCCTTCGTATTGTGCCAAATGGAGTTCATAGAACATAGGCGCATAGTCATGGTCTTCGATGGGATAAAAACGCAGCCGTTTATCTGCCGAAGTCAGCACATCAGGTAAGGTAGCTGCTGCTTTGGTGATGAAGAATTCATTTACCGAAAGCTGCTTCTCTTTCCCTGGGAATTTTTCAGAAATATACTGATTATATGTTTGAATCAATTCTTCATAGGTAATGTAATCGGCAGCCATCTGAGGAAGCAGAGAAGAAAATAGTTTGGCCTTCGTTTTGGGTGCCTTTTCGTCTTTTATTTCTAACTTTACGGGAAGGTTTTCCATCCGTTCCTTGGCTCTTTCCCGGATATTTTCCAGAAGACTGTCATCGGTTGCCACTTGTTCCAAAGCTTCCAGTCTCAAATCCTTTTGCGCCGACTCGGTTTCTTCATCGGTGAAAAGAGACAGGAAATGAGCCGTTTCTTCCGGTACTTGGAAAACATAGGCAAAGTCGTCATCGGTCAGCCCTTCATAGGTCACTTTCTGGGCCATGAATCGCATTTCTTCTACCAGCGGTATTTTTGGCATCACTTTAACCTGCAGCTGACGAACGCGCTCTTTGGTGATTCCCAGTTTCTGACCGGTCTCTCCCATGGTTAATCCTTGCAATCGACACTCCATGGATTGTCTGGTAATGCCATCGAAGCGACGTTGGATAAAATCAGAAATAGCAAGATAGCGGCGGAAATACAGATTTCTTTCCATAAAAATTTCGTTTTGATCCACCAATTCCTTAAGCAGCCCCGCCAGTGCTTTGGCATCTCCCAGGCCAGCAGGGAAGGACGCCAACAGTTCTTCTTCGGAGAGGCCATCAAATTCCTGCTCTTCCAAGGCGGTCAGTACCCGCGCTGCCATGAGCTTGCGACCCTCTGCATCGGACCAGAAAATGTCCCGTATCTTTTCGTCCCGTGGATATCCTGTCTTTTGCAGCACACTCAGCAGCGTTTGGTAAGTGACATGGCTGGTGTCGCATAAGGAAATCAGAGATTGCACCCAAGGTTCCCCTAAATGACCTTCGTAGACCAAGTACAATCTTCGCTCCATGGAGTGATGCAAATCCCAATCGTATCCCTTGGCATCAGCCAAATAATCCCGTTTGTTCCATTTGTCAATGCCTCTCATATTGTCCCAAGAATCGGAACGCAGGTGCAGCATATCATCCAAGGTGATCACGCCCGCTTTTTCCAGCCGGCGACTGAAGTTCAACGGCAGCAGGCGAATGTGGGTCAAAGGGGTATCAAAAGAAATCATCACATCCCAGAAAGGCGAATCGATAGGAAGGTCCTTGAATCTGACATTTCTGTATTCTCGGAGGGTATTCAGCACCCGCTCCAATTCAGGCCAACATTTCTGCCCCACCCCGCCTTTGTGCCACCATTCTTCATTGGTGAATGCCAGGATGTCTTTCACTGTGTCAAGCCGGTGACGACAGAATAAATTGTAAATATATAAAGTGGTCCCCAACTTATCTATAGATAAATCCTCTACCACTTCTGCTTCCTTTTTGGCCGCTGCTTTGGGCACCGCCCACTTGCTCATAAAATCATTGTCTTTCAAATCATCCCACTGGACTACCTTGACGGGAACACACTGGTCCCACATTTCCTTCTTATCCACAATGATTCTCCTTTGCTTGTTTACTATCCCGTTACAGATTTGCATATTACGAACAACATTTCTTATTTCTCTATATTTTATCTTGTACTTATCATAGCATGAAAGAAATGAATAGAATAGAGATAATAAGTTCTTGCAAATGGGAGTGCGGGGTATTTGAGGGCAAAGTGTTAAGGGTTTGCGTTAGTAAGTGTGATTCTGCTAGTGGTGATAGTTTGCTCAAGTTTCTAAGGATTCTCAGGTTCCCCGAATGTGCCAATAGACGCTAGCATCATTAGCTCATTCGAGAAACGTGAGAAACCTAAGTAACCTTTGCGTCAGTAGAAATCATCCTATGTTTCGCTTAACTTATCAACATTAGGAGTGACTAGGGATTGGTTTCACGGTTTGCGGTTTATGATGCGTACGGTAAAGTAGGAGAATGATTCCATGAAAAATGTAAAGCCTTCTCCATTGGAGAAGGGGGACCGCGGAGCGGTGGATAAGGGCTATCCTGATGGACCTACCAAATAACACAGTAGAAATGTGCGTCTCCCTCTAGTGTCTCATAGAAAAACGCTTTTGCCTATTTTCGCCTTTTCCATTTACTACCAAGATAGGCCCTATATGAATTGTGGGCCGCTACCACCACTCCTCCCTCCTCATTCCTAATTCCTCACTGCCTTTTGCGAAGCAAATGACAAAAAATCCGCACGCGAAGAAGAGGTATCGCCGTCATACAAATTTTCATTTGTATATACCTTTTCTCCGGTGCGGATTCTTATCCGAAAGGGAATTGCATAAGCAATGTCATATTTGGTTGTACAAGGAAGAAAATCGTTTTCATTTTCTTCACCTCTGGACGGGAGTTGTACTTCCCGGCGCGCTTATGGTATTCACCATTGGTAGCGAACTGCAGCTTCCACGGTCCTGTGTATTTTTCTGGGATCCCTCCACAGGGGCTTCCACTTCGCTTATTTGTAGTATATCATAGTTTTCGAAAAATGCAAGAACATTTTATCGAAAATATTTCTTTAAGCGTTCGTGGCAGCTGGTGGTCATATGATAGAGGTAACAGGTTACGAAGGGTTATCAGGTTTCTCACGTTGCTCAGGTTCCTCGAATGTGCCGTTTTGCGTTTCAACACTCCCTCTTCCCATGAGTTGTATAATATTTATTATGAATAGCTTATTCAAAATAGTATTTTATAATGAATCAGTTTGCTGAGAGCTACAATCAAAAGGTTATAAAGGTGATGGGATATACTAGCGTTTTCAGCTCATTCGAGAAACCTGAGAAACCTGAGAATCCTTTGTAACCTGTCACCTCTAAACGTACTGTGGCGAATTGACGCAAACAAACCATATCACAAGGAGACCACATGAATACCAAAGAAACCATAGATGCCATTTTGGCTGAAACAGGAAAAGCGGTGCTGGGCAAGGAAGATGTACTGAAACATATCCTGACAGCCATTCTGTCCGGCGGACACATTTTGATTGACGACATTCCCGGCGTGGGGAAAACCACCATTGCGGTGGCATTCACCCATGTGCTGGGCCTGGATTACAAACGCATGCAGTTCACCCCGGATGTGCTGCCTTCGGACATCACAGGATTTTCCATGTATGATAAAAATTCTGGTACCTTCCGTTACATGCCAGGCAGTGCGATGACCAATTTTTTCCTGGCCGACGAAATCAATCGTGCATCTCCGAAAACCCAATCAGCCCTCTTGGAAGTCATGCAGGAAGGAAAGCTCTCTGTGGACGGAAAAACCTACGCGGTACCCCAACCATTCATCGTCATGGCTACCCAGAATCCTTTCGGCTCTTCCGGTACACAAGAACTGCCAGAATCCCAGACAGACCGTTTCATGATTCGCATCACCGTAGGCTATCCATCTAAGGAAAATGAAATAGAAATTCTAAAAGGCGAACGTCGCAGCATGGCAGAATCCCTGTCTCCTGTAGTGACACCAGAAACGCTGCTTGCTCTCCGCCAAGAAGCCGCTGCTGTCCATGTAGAAGACAGCGTGTACACTTACATGGTCGACATCGCCTCAGCTTCTAGAAATCATCCCGATGTAGCCCTGGGTATTTCTCCCCGCGGTACCATGGCCTTGGCAGCGATGACCAAATCCCACGCCCTCATGGAAGGCCGCACCTACGCCACCCCGGACGACGTGATCGCCGTAGCCCCCTATACCCTCTCCCACCGCCTCTCCCTCACAGGAGACGCCCGCTTCGCAGGGAAAACAGCGGAATCGGTGCTTGGTGAAATCATAGGATCAATTCCGCTGCCGGAATTGGGATAAGGTTCTGGATGGCAGGGATTTCGTTGGAGTTTCATCTTGATACCATCGCTATCAAAAGGTTCTAACTAGTGGCGGGTCTTTCATTCGCTTTTATGAAATCTGTTTGCCTCGAGGGTTTAAGGTTTAAGGTTTAAGGTTTGATATTCTACATTTAAACCTTAAACCAATGACACTTTCAAAACCGATCATTTGTTACTGATGAACACGGAGCATAAACCTTAACCCCCATAGTACAACGGTATTAGCTCTACTGCCTCCATCCATAACAACTCTACCAGAACCTTCCGCTCCATCTATCTCAATCCGTACCACCGCTAGAGGTCTACTATGAAATATTTCTATTATATATGTATCGCTCTCATAGCCATACTGCTTATGATTCTTTACGACTTATACGGTGCTTTTCTTTTGGCCGTGATTTTCCTGCTGCTCCCTTGTCTTTCCTGGGGACTGGGGAAAATATGGCAACGAAAGGTATCAGCCCAAGTCTTTTATCCGGTATCGGCCACGCGGGACACCCAGGTAGAAATCGTTCTTTCTGCCAAGAGTCCCTGGATTTCTTTTTTCTCTTCTTTAACCGCTTTTTTAGGCAAAGAAGAATATGATTCCTATGAAGAAAAAGCAACTACTTTGGATTTCGTTTTTGAGAAATCCCTTTCCCACTGCGGCCGCCTGTCATTAGGAAAGGCCACCCTTTCCTGGACCGATTTCTTTGGTCTATTTCATTACAGGGAAGAAATATCCACCGGCACCATGGTGGTGCTTCCCAAGCGCATAGGGCAGGTGCCGCAGATTCTCCACAGCCTGCTCCGAGCCGCCCACAGTGACGAAGTGGAATATTTCGGTGCCACGGAATACAAGCCTGGCGACAATCCGCACCTGATCAATTGGAAAATCACCGCCCGCCGTGACGAGGTATACGTCCGTGATTCTGCCCCAGCCGACCAGGCCAAAATCGCTCTGGCCGCTGACTATGCCACCGATCCAGAAGAGCGAGATACCATTGGTGATGCACTGTATTCCGCCGGACTGGCCCTCATTGCTTCTCACATGGCCTTTCATTTTGTTTGGGTCACTGACAAAGGGGTTCCTGTAGATACGTTCATTCGGAGTGAATCGGAATGGAATACTTCCATTTCTTCTTTCTTGAAACAGGGCGGAGAGGGAGCTTTGAAAAACTGTCACTTGTCCCCCTCGCTTCCGATTTGTTATCTCACAGGAAATCCGTCGCCGGTGATCGCCGCCCCGCTTCGTCCCACCATTTGGTGCGCCAAAGAGAACGTTCCTCGCGCTGCTTTATCGGGACGAAAACAAATCATTCACGCTTTAGGAGGGACGCCATCATGACACGTATTTCCCTATGGTCTGCGCTCCTTTCTGCTTTGGGCGCTGCCGGCTCTGTGGCTGCCTTGCTATCGTACTTTGGTGATTTCTATTTCTATAGTGCCATGGCTTTCCTTTTGACTGCCGCCGGTGCTGTTCTTCTTTCTTTACTTCCCACCAAGAAACACGCTCTTCTCTTGGGAGGACTCTTTCTTTGCTTCCCTGCCTGGGCGCTTTTGGCGTGGGAGAGTTTAGGAAAAAGTGGTGCCGCTGCCCTGTTTTCTTTGGCGGACCATGTGAAAGAACCATACAATCTGGAAGTCACCCTTGCTCCACTCCCCCCTGGAATCAGTGACACCCATTTTCTACTTTTCTTGACTGGCTTTATGGCCTATCTTTTCCTACTGGGATTTGGGTCCTTAGCAGGACGGCTGCTGGCTTCTATGCTTTCCCTGGCGATGCTGCTTTTGGGATTTTATTTCGGCGTAAACCCACCAGCCATTTCCGTATTGCTCATCACAGCCTACCTCATCACCACCTTAGTTTCTTTCAAAAATAGAGGGCCCGGTCATCCGGAAATTATGGCTTTCGTCTCAGCAGTGGTTCTAGGGACAGCAGTGCTTCTATGCCTTCCCGAAAGTCGCTATGAACAGCCAAAGTTCTTTTCTTCCCTGCAAGAAAAAATCGTTTCCTTTGTAGACCCCTATGACCCTATTTTCCATGCAGGAAATGCCTACACGGGCCTCATGAAAGGCACCGATGGACGGCAGCATTTAGGAAATACTTCGGGAATTCACTACACCGGCCGCATGATTGCTTCTATCGAAACAGAAGACAGCCCCCATCGGATCTATCTCAGAAGTTGGGTAGGTGGTCTGTATGAAAAGAACCAATGGAAGGAACTCCCCGACAGCGAATACCAATCTTTCGCTTCCCTTTTTGCCAAGAACCAAGGCGAATGGTATGACCAGGGAGCCTGGCTCATGGAAGTACTGGCTAGAAATCCCGCAGTAGCCCAGCACCTTTTGAACTACACCAAAGAAAACGAACTCTCTCAGTTCAAAAAAGAATTTTCCGTGAACCAGGTCTATGATGAAACGTCCTATTTCCTTCTCCCCTATGATGCGGATTTCGGTGCCCCCTTTTTCGTATACGATCGCTCCCCTAGAGGAAAGGAGGGCAAAGCCTACAGCACCGACATCTGGCAGCTCCCTGGCGGTGCCCTGCTCTCTATGATGGACAAAGAATCCATCTCTGACCCATACTATCTGACCTACATCGGTGCGGAACGGGAATATCGGAATTTCGTATACGCACACTATCTGACCATTCCGGATAGCTTGAAAGAGGCCCTCTCTTCTTTGGGACCCATTTCCAAAGTATCTACTTTGACAGAAAAAAGACAGCGCATCGAAGAGATTCATCATTTCTTGACCAGCCAATATCACTACAGCACCCATCCGGGCCGCACGCCCCAAGAGGCAGATTTCATTTCCTATTTCTTGACAGGAAATAAAAGCGGCTATTGCACATCCTTCGCGTCAGCAGCGGTGATGCTGCTCCGTGCGTCCGGGATTCCTGCCCGCTATGCCACCGGCCTCACTGTCGGCGCCGATGAAATACAGGAAGCACCAGTGACCAAAGAGGGACTCCATAGCTTGGATATCAATGACCATCACGCCCATGCTTGGGCGGAAGTCTATGTGGATGGCCTTGGCTGGCGGCCCTGCGAAATGACCCCTGATGTGGAAGGCACAGAGAATCCTTTCCCCATCCCGCCGGAAAAACAGAAAAATGAATCTGGTGCCCCCAACACACCACCGGATCAAAAAGACAAAGACGGTTCTTCTTCAGAAAAACCACAAACACCGCCGCCATCTAATCCAAATCAAGCCCAGCAGTCACAGCCATCCCCACAGACACCGCCACAGCAGAAATTGACGCCTCAGCAGCCGCTAAAAACAGGAAATGGGATTTCTTCCCTGCTGACCTTCCTGCTGAAAATCCTGCTTCTCCTGTTGGTGCTGTCTCTCTATCCGCTGTATCGCCTCACGGCGGTCTCTCGGTTGTTTGCCAAAGCAACCACCTCTGACGAAGCGTTCCATCAGTTCCTGAACTACATGATGAAACTCACCACCTGGGCTGGATTGCCCATGAAAGGAAGCTATCGTTCCTGGAAAGCAACATTAGGAAACGATCCGCGTTTCGCCCATTTCCCCCGCATAGTCGATTTACTTCTCAAGGCCAAATATGCGGGTCAACCACTGACAAAAGAAGAGAAACAAGAAATTCTCTCCATCGTCAAAGAAAGCCGCAAGCAGTGCCTGGCGTCCCTTTCTTGGTCGCAGAAGATTCGCTTCCGTTTAATTGAAAAGTTGTGACTGGTGCCTAGGAATTAGTAGCTAGGCCCTAGGGATTAGAGGTTACGATTTTGAAACAATGCCTCTCATTGATCCGTCATTTCGACCGGTCGTATTTGTGCTTTATGCCGCAGGAGTAATAAAACTGGATGTGTAGGAGAGTGGAGAAATCTCAAAGCACTAGCGAGAAGGGCTTTCTGAATCCAATCGTTACGGTGAGAGGATTTGTCGAGCGAAGCGAGATATGCAGCTCTAGGGAAACGCAATGATATATATCATCTAATCCTCTCCGCTAGTGCGAGCTATCCTCTGGCACATTTCGCTTCGCTCATGTTCTGTCCCCTTCCATAGGAAGTGGATTTTTATTTTCCAACTCCCTAGCGGTTTAGCGGTTCTCACATTTTTCAAACAAAATGACACCCCTAGCGTTTATCTGCACAGTCGAAGAACCTGAGCAACTTGAGCAACCTAAGGAACCTGTAATTTCAGCTCCTTTCCGACCACTGGTCAATTCCTATATAATTCACGCATAGAAATCCCAATTTCTATGCATAATATATATACTTCCCACGATTAACTTCCCCTGTTTAGCATGGTATAATAATTAAATAAATGATAAATTCTGCACGATTTCCTACCTAAGGAAACGCTGATTTAATCAAAGAATTTGAAATTATATGAATTTTTATCCATGATTAAATCAGTGGTTCCCTAAAAGCCTGGATACAAATAATGAAAGGTTGGTATTTTATGCGACAGTATTCCTATGCCCTGCACAATGCAGGAGACATTCCAAAAGCCATTGCGTATTTCAAACAATGCTATACACCGGAGACAGCAGAAGGATTCTTTTCTGTCACCACCCCGCTCAATACCCCTGCTTGGATTGCATCGATTCAGCAGGCCATTTGTGATGCCTTTCCGAATACGCCTCTATCTGGCATGACCACCGCCAGCTCCATTCAAGGGGGACGGATGCATCATACTGGTACGGGCATTACGCTTCAAGTATTTGAAAAAAGCAAAGTCCGTCAATTTTGCTACAACCTGACAAAGCAGTCCCTAGAAGATGTGGCCGTTCAGTGTTTGAAAGATATTCAAAGTCTCCCCCATGTAGCAGGGGTGCAAATCCGGTATGCACAGAAAAAAGTACTGGGCCACCCGGAAGACTTACAAATTTTCTTAGATCAACTTTCTTCCCTGGATGAGTCCATTCCTGTATGGGGTGGATATGCGGACATGCCCACTTTTGGAAATCAATCCTTTATATTTTGCAATTCCGAAATCCATGCCGCCGGACTGATTATTACCATCTACCTAGGAGATATTCATATCGAAGCCCAAAGTGTATTGGGATTTCAACCACTAGGGCGACTTATGACGGTCACCGCCATGGATGGACCCATGGTCATTAAAGAGATGGATCATAAACCGGCCACATTCTTTTATGAGAAATATTTGCATTATACCAATTTTAAAAATAAAACCTTACCATTTCCTTTGCTCCATCAGAAATATGGCAGCGTCCACGCCCACATGCCATTGGAAGCCAGAGAAGATGGAGCTCTCTGTTTCAATACGGTTAGCTATGTAGGAGACCAGCTTCATCTCTCCTACGGTGATCCCAATGCGATTCTTCAAGCCAGTCAAAAAGTTTTTTGCAAAATCCGTCACTTCTCCCCGGAAGGCATTCATCTCACCAGTTGCAATACCCGCCGGTTGTTCCTCAAGGAAAATGGGAATGCCATCATAGAAGGGTATGAAAAATTAGCCCCTTCTTCCGGTTGCTATGTGGATGGGGAAATATTCCGCCATGGCAAAAAAATCATCAGCACCAATATGATGCTGGTAGCCACTTCTTTCCGCGAAGGGGAACCGAAACCAATTTCTAAAAAGTGCAAGCAGCACAAACAGGTGGATCTGGATGATTCTCTCTCCACTATCCAATACTTAGCCACCTTTATCCAAGTGGCTATGAATGAACTGGAAGAAACCATGAACCAGCTTACCTTTGCCGCCAGCCACGATAATTTCACTGGCCTACTGAACCGTTCGTCTATCGAAAATCTGCTGCAGAAGAATATGGCAGAGTGCAATAAAAATAACCAGCCCTTCTCAGCTATCATGGTTGACGTGGACTTCTTCAAACAAGTCAATGACTATTGTGGTCACGATGTAGGCGATCAAGTACTTCTTAAAGTGGCCCACACCATCCAGGCCAACATCCGACCTACCGACTTCGCCGGCCGCTGGGGAGGCGATGAATTCGTCATTCTCCTGCCTGGACAACCGCTGGAACACGCCCAAACCATCGCGGAACGACTCCGGGAGCATATTTACATCACCGGACTGATGCCTAACGACACCCCCATCACCGCCAGCTTCGGCGTCACCATCTCCGTCCCGGGCGAAAGCGAAATCGATTTCTACAAACGGATGGACAACGCCCTCTACAAAGCCAAAGATGCAGGGAAGAATCAGGTCATTCTTCTCCAGCCGAAAAAAGATATCGCCACTTTGATAGGACATCACAAATAGTGAGGAGTTAGGAATTAGGAGTGAGGAGTGATGGAAGGGGCGCACAAAATTTGGAAGCGCCCCAATACCTCTTATATAGTCTATAATATCTCTTATAAGAAATAGCAATAATAAAATAAAAAGAACCCGGAAAGAGTGTCATATATCTTTCTGGGTTCTTTTTATATAAAATTTTGCGGCGCTTTTTAATTTGATGCGCCGCCACCACTACTCCTCACTCCTAACTCCTCACTCCTCACTGTTTTTATGACTCGGCACAATCATTCCATAGAACACCACCAAAGAAAGCATATAGCATACCACCATAATGATCCCCATAGGCATGGCGGTGTGGCTGCCGGCGATGCCGGTTACCGGCATCATGACGCCTCCTAGAATCATATTGAAAAATCCAATCAGTGCTGAACCACTTCCTGCATTTTTCCCGCAACGAGACAGGGCCAAAGACACCGAAGCGGCCCCCATAATAGACAATGGAACAATGGTGATAAACAGAACCGGTAAAGTATACGCCATAGGAGCACCGAGCCAAATGCCGCCCAGTAGAAACAGAGAACCAATCATAGGCACCCAGAGGGAAAATTTCAAAAAATCGATTTCCCGCACGATACCTGCCATTTTGGCGGGAATCATTCCCATGCACATCAGCCCTAAACCAATGCCGCCGAAGATGTAACTATACACCTGAGGAGATACGCCGTAGATATTTTGAAATAAGAAAACAGAGCCTGCGATATAGGAGAAAAAGGCGCCAAAGAAAAAGCACTGCAGCAAACAATGACCGAAGAAATACCGATTTTTGATGAGCCCTGCAAAGGCCACAAAGCCTTCAGAGAAACTGCGAACCCGTTCATTCTTTTTCAGTGTTTCCTTGAAAAAAGCAGTGGCAATCAGTTGCAATACCCCAATCACCACCAGCACTTCAAACACCCCATGCCAGGAAGTGAATCGAAGTACCTGGGCCCCCGCCACAGGTGCCGCAATGGGCGCTAAGCCATTGACCATCATCAGAATGGCCATGAACTTCATCAGAGCCGGTCCATCCACCACGTCCCGCGCCACGGCCCGGGCAATGACGATACCAAAAGCTCCAGAAAGGCCCTGCACGAAACGAAACGCCAAGAAGACATAAATATTTTCCGTTACCGCACACACCAAAGAAGCCGCAGTGAATCCAACCATCCCCATAAACAGAGGAATTTTTCTTCCCAACCGATCCGACACAGGCCCACCGAGAATCTGTCCCACCGACATGCCAATCATGGTCATAGTCAACGTGAGCTGCGTCATGGATGTGGAAATGCCAAAACTGGAAGAAATTTCCGGAAGAGACGGCAAGTACATATCCGTAGAAAGCGGCGCCATGGCGGTCATGACACCAAGAAAGATAATTAAAAAAGTCATAGGATTTTGCATGTGTGTTACTCCTTTTAGAAATAGGGATGAGGAATACTGTTTTGAATCAGTAGGTATGATATCGCTAAAGATTACAGGTTGCTCAGGGTTCTCAAGTGGCTCAGGATTCTCAAATGTGCCGACAAATGCCAGAGAAAAATGAACCGTTATATTATAAGCTTCCCCTAAAAATATCATTTTTTACTGATATCGTCTAATATCGGAGCTATAACATACAGGTAGCAGTGCTTGTCTGTTAGCCTTGTATGTGAACGCCCCAGACGCTTTGGCTCATTTCATAACGCTTTTTCTTTCATATTATCTTTGGGAATACAACAAAGATTCCTCCACTACGGCCCCCATGACTCTGCTGCTACGGTTTTGTGCTTTAACATATAGTGCTACCTATCAATTAGCCTTATATGTATTTCTAGCGTTCTTTTCTTATCTCTGGCGTTGCTCGATGCTATCGTCATTTCGACCAACGTGGAGAAATCTTTGTGTTATTCCTCACGTCTCTTTGTAGTATTTGCGGTGTGAAATGAGACTTTCCGTTAAGAATTACATCAAATGACCATGTTTTCTTAAGTTCCATCGATTAATTTAGATATTTTAAGGTGGGAAGTTTGAGCTATAAGAGAACACCACATATCTAGCTGTTCTTAATAATATGGGGGGCGCTTTATGAATTGTGCGCCCCTTCCACCACTCCTCATTCCTCACTCCTAATTCCTAACTATTTCTTACCTAAAACAATGAATGATTGCTCCCAGGTAACTGAAATAAAAAAGACCCCCCATCATAGGAGTCCACCAATCCCTCTAGCAGGCATCTTGTTTTGTATGGTACATATTTTATCTATTTTTACTAAAAAATGCAAGTTGGTTCTGAAGGTTCTGAAGGTTCTGAAGGTTCTGAAGGTTCTGAAGGTTCTGAAGGTTCTGAAGGTTCTGAAGGTTC
>CAKQBK010000056.1 GCA_934216155.1 uncultured Dialister sp. | reverse complement strand
CATTCATTTATTTTTAATAATCAACGGTACGAATAAGACAAGGAGTACCGTTTACACAAAATACTTGACACTATCAACGGCCGACTGCTAACTGCCAACTGCTAACTGCCAACTGCTAACTATTAACTGTTCATAAATAATCGAGTGCAAGCTCTATGAATAAATAGAAACAGTGATATAATAACGAATAAATAAATAGAAACAGTGATATAATAACGAATAGATAACATACTATGGTTGTGGATAGAATGTAAACAACTTAGGAGGTCATATGAAAATAATCATCATTGGTGCCAGTTCGCTCGGCACCATGGTTGCGGAATTTCTCTCCAATGAAGGCCACGATGTGGTCGTGGTGGATTTGAAGGAAGAGAAATTAGAGCCCTTAAGAAATGAATGGGACGTACTGACCATCCAAGCCGATGGTACCAGTCCTTCTTTCATGAGAAGCGTGGATGTCAAAGGCAGCGACTTGGTGGTAGCTCTCACTGCCATAGACGAAGTGAATATCATCGCTTGTATCCTGGCGAAAAAGAATGGCATCCCCCATACCATTGCTCGCATTCGAGATTCCAAATTTCTTTCCGAGCCGGTGGATTACATCAAAGAGAATTTTGACATCGACCTGGTACTCAGTCCAGAGCTAGTCACCGCCCGTGAAATCAGCCGGCTGGTTATGACCCCGACAGCCATCAATGTAGAGAATTTTGCCGGCGGAAAAGTACAATTGTTAGAAACCAAATTATCTTCCTTTTCGCCTTATATTCATAAAAAGCTGAAAGACATTACCCTTCCCCCCTCGGTACTGATTCCTCTCATTCATCGAGACCACCGGATGATCATTCCCCATGGCAATGACCAACTGCTTCCGCTGGATAATGTGTATTTCTTGGGAAACCCTGACTCGCTGAAAGAAATTTCTGCCCATAGCCCCGCCAAGTTTCAAAGACAAACGAGAAAAGCCCTCCTCATTGGCGCAGGGCGCACCGGACAGACCTTAGCACCCATGTTGGAGAAGCAAGGTATTTCTGTCAAAGTCATAGAAAAGCAGGAAATACGTTGCCAAGAAATGAGTAAAAAGCTGAAAAAAGGGCTGGTCCTTTTAGGCGATGGTACCGATATGGATTTACTCACCCAGGAAGGTGTCTCTGAAGCCGATACGGTCATTTGTACCACCAAGGATGAACGGCTCAATCTGATGATGGCCCTTTTGGCAAAACATTTGGGGGCAGGGCAGACCATTGTACGGGTAACCCAAACATCCTATATTTCTCTCATGCAACAGGTAGGCATTGATATTGTACTTTCTACCCGGCTGCTGGCTGCCAGTGAAGTGCTGGGATTTGTCAGAAGCGGTAATGTGGTTTCCGTCTCACTGCTAGAAGAAGCCAGCGTGCAAGCCATTGAACTCATTTTGCCACGAGATTCCAAAGTCAATGGGGTTCCCCTTATGGAGGCCCATCTTCCTTCAGCTTGCCTGGTAGGTGCCTATGTCCGCCAAGGCAAAGCCTATATTCCAGATGGACATTCGATTCTACAAACCGGTGACAATGTGATTCTCATTGTAGAAACGGAACAAGCCGCCCAGGTGATTTCTTATTTCAAAGGCAGGGATTGATATGAATTACCCGCTGATTTCATCTATGATATCTCAAATCATAGGCTGTGCCGGATTATCCCTGTTGCTACCATTGGGGCTGGCTCTTGTTGAGGGAGAACCAATCTATGGATTTCTAATTTCCATTGCCCTCGCTATAGGAATTGCTTTTTTACTTAGAAAGCAAAAAATATCTCCCCACACCAGTCTGACCCCCAGAGAAGGAACGGCCATTACAGCACTGGCTTGGATTTCCGTATCTCTTCTCTATAGTCTCCCCTATAGTGTATCAGGGCTTTTATCTCCACTGGATGGATTGGTGGAAAGTATTTCTGGTTTGACCGGTACCGGTGCCACCGTCATCAATGATTTAACCGTGGTCCCTTCTTCTGTTCTATTCTTCCGCTCCCTCACCCACTGGATTGGCGGCTTAGGTATCATTGTCATTTTCGTGGCCCTATTTCCACAAGCAGGCCGTGGTACCACCAAAATGGTCAATGCAGAAAGCACGGGGCCTACTGCCTCGAAGGCACTTCCTCGCATCAAAGAAACGGCCATGGCACTCTTTTCCGTTTACTTTGCTTTCACCGCCATCTGTGCCATAGCCTATATGGTATGGGGAATGCGTTTTTGGGAAGCCATCGACCATAGCTTCTCTACCATCGCCACTGGTGGTTTTTCTACCAGAAATGAAAGTGTAGCCTATTATCACAGTATTTCTTTGGAACTTCTCATGGTTTTCTTCATGATGATTTCCAGTGCTAACTTTGGTATCTATGTCAAAGCATGGAAACGGGGCTTTCATGTCATTTGGGAAGATACGGAATTCAAAGTCTATGTATGTATCGTTGGTCTGTCCACTTTGCTCTTGACGGTCCTCTTGGTGCTACAATCCTCTATGCCATGGGGTACTTCTTTGCGGGAGTCCCTATTTCAAGCAGTTTCTATTTCTTCCAGCACCGGATTTGTATCGGCTGACTTTGACCAGTGGCCATCGGCGGCCAAATTCATTCTGCTGCTCATTATGATTATTGGCGGCTGCGGTGGTTCTACGGCTGGCGGATTGAAAGTGATCCGCCTCATCTTGCTAGGGAAATCTTTCATGTCTCTTCTGCGGTTGCATATTCACCCCAGAGCGGTACTTCACCTTACGGTCGGCAAAGAAACATTTTCTGAAAACACAGCCTTTCAGGTACTGACCTTCTTTTTCATTTATATCTCCCTTTCCGCTCTGTGGGCTGTATGCTTCATGTGGGATGGTATCGCTTTCCTAGATGCCATCGGCGTGGCCTTCTCCACCATGAGCAATGCCGGTCCTGCTTTTGGACAGTTTGGCGCCACTTGTACCTATGCCTCTCTTCCAGACTTCAGTAAGGCCATTGTGTGCCTTTCCATGCTCTTCGGCCGTTTGGAATCCATCACGTTGCTAGCCATATGTATGCCTTCATTTTGGAAACGAAGTGGATGGTAATTAAAGCGCCTGAAATAATAAGGAATTAGAAATGAGAAATGGTAGAAGGGACGCACCATTCATAAAGCGCCCCCATCCCCTTTTCTGTACCAATCAAAAAACTCCCGTTGGAAACAAAATCGTTTCTAACGGGAGTTTTTCCGGTAGGTATGATTTCACCAGTAGGCATAAGGTACTGAAGGTTCTAAGGGTTCTAAGGGTAATGCTGTTAAGTTAAGGATTGGCATTAGTAGATATGACTCCGCTAGTGGTGAAAGGTTGCTCAAGTTTCTAAAGATTCTCAAGTTGCTCAGGTTCTCCGAATGTGCCGATAGACGCTAGCGTCATTAGCTCATTCGAGAAACGTGAGAAACCTCAGTATCCTGAGAAACCTGAGTAACCTTTGCATCAGCAGAAATCATCGCATATCTTGCTTAGCTTAACAGCATTATCCGATGGGGAAGCGGAGCTATCGCTAGTTCCTTTTACCGATATAGTCAAAGTACCTAATTCCTAATTTCCAGTCACGAGTCACCAGTCCACCAGTCACCTATTATTCCGGTAAATCGTTTCGGAGGACCCGGTGGGCCATGCCTACGGTGACTTCGTTGAAGTGCAGCACGCCTACGCCAACGAAAATGGCCACACAGAGGTGTTCTTTCCAACGAGCAATACCGATCTTACCACCTACATTCATTCCGATGGCCATGGGCTTAATCTGTTCAATGGCAGATTCCATAGCGCCGATGACAGAACCGTCACCTACGTGGGTATCAGAAATGACGTGCTGTCTCTGGGCTGCCACGATGGCAGATTCAAAGATTTTTGGCAAAATGTCCAAGAACTTACCACCGAAATTGACAGCCACGGAGCGAATGCCTTCCTTGGCCAGTTCTTCTTTCAGTGCATTTTCATTGGCTCTTGTTTCTGTGAGAGACATCCGAAGGGCCGCTCTGGCCACATCGGCGCTCTGGTATTCTTTATAAGCCATATTAGCAGTCTCTGTTCTTGATTTCCTGAATCAGGTTAGCTACGAACATCGGCAGATGGGTAGCACCCAGGTCACCATCTTTACGGCTTCTTACGGTGATGGTGTGGGTATTCATTTCCTTATCGCCGACGATAATCATGTACGGAACCTTTTCCATCTGTGCCTTACGGATCTTGTAGCCCAGGGTTTCATTGGCTTCTTCTACTTCTACACGAAGGTTGGATTCGCTCATCGCATTGGCAATGGATTTTGCGTATTCCAGGTTCTTTTCGGTAACCGGAATGACTTTAGCCTGTACCGGAGCAATCCAAGCTGGGAATGCACCACCGAAGTGTTCAATCAAGATGCCGATGAAACGTTCCAGGGAACCGTAACCAGCACGGTGCAGCATAACGGCTCTATGTTTTTCACCATCTTCGCCGATGTAGTTTACATCGAAACGTTCCGGCAGCTGCATATCCATCTGGATGGTACCGCACTGCCAGGTACGTCCCAGGGAGTCCTGTACGTGGAAGTCCAGTTTCGGGCCATAGAAAGCACCGTCGCCTTCATTGATCTGGTATGGTACGCCAGTCTTTTCGATGGCTTCACGAAGTGCGTTGGTGGAGATTTCCCACAGTTCGTCGCTGCCCATGGAGTTTTCTGGACGGGTGGACAGTTCTACATGGTATTCCAGACCAAATACACCGTACATCTTCTTGTACATAGCCATGCACTTGATGACTTCATCTTTCATCTGTTCCTGGGTCATGAAAATATGAGCATCGTCCTGGGTAAAGCAACGTACACGGAAGAGACCGTGAAGAGCACCCTTCAGTTCATGACGATGTACCAGACCGAATTCGCCAACACGCATTGGCAAATCTCTGTAAGAACGCTGCTGGGTCTTGAAGAACAGAATTCCGCCAGGGCAGTTCATCGGCTTAATCGCATAGTCTTCATCATCAATCTTGGTGAAGTACATGTTTTCTTTGTAATGATCCCAATGGCCAGACTGGAGCCACAGTTTCTTGGACAGAATTACTGGGGTCATGATTTCTACATAACCAAATTCTTTGAACAGTTCTCTTTCATATTCCATGAGCATATTGCGGAGAACCATTCCCTTTGGATGGAAGAATGGGAATCCCGGGCCTTCTTCATGGAAGGAGAACAGATCCAGCTGCTTGCCCAGTTTTCTGTGGTCACGCTTTTCAGCTTCGGCACGAACAAAGAGGAAATGTTCCAAATCTTCTTTGTTGAAGAAAGCAGTGGCATAGATACGCTGCAGCATTTTGTTCTTTGCATCGCCGCGCCAGTAAGCACCTGCTACAGACATGAGCTTGAATACTTTCACTTTGCCAGTGGATTTCATATGCGGACCAGCGCACAGGTCAGTGAAGTCACCTTGTTCATAAAGAGAAATGGTTTCTTCTTCCGGCAGATCTTCAATGAGCATCACCTTGTAGTCCTGGTTCTTGTCTTTGAAATACTGCAGAGCTTCTTCTCTTGGAAGAACCTTCTTCACCAGCGGAATGTTTTCCTTGGCAATCTTTGCCATTTCTTTTTCGATAGCAGCAAAGTCTTCCTGGCTGAATACATGGTCAGAATCCAGGTCATAGTAGAAACCGTCATCAATAGCCGGTCCGATAGCGAACTTTACGCCTGGGAACAGGTGCTGAATGGCCTGTGCCATCACATGGGAAGCGGTATGTCTCAGAGTGAAGAGACCTTCCTTGTCTTCTTTGGTGAAAAATTCTACCGTTGCGCCATCTACAATTGGATCTCTCATATCAGTGAGTTCTCCATTGACTTTGGCTACAATGGCATTCTTGCCAAGGCTGTTGGAAATAGCTTTCGCAGCGTCGGCCAGAGAAATGGCACTGTCAAACTGTTTTTCTTTTCCGTCTTTTAAACGAATGGTAATCATATGTAATCTTCCTTCCTTTCTAGATAAGAGAAATCTGGAATGATTTCTGCTGATATAAAGGTTTCTCAGGTTGCTCAAGTTTCTCAAGGTTCTCAGGTTCCTCGAATGAGATGAATACGCTGGTTTCAATCAATGATTCGAAAAATCTGAGAATCCTTAGAAGCTCAAGGATCTGATACACCTGTAATCACATGTATTGTCCTATCAAACAATGTCATTACATTAGGTCAAGGGAAATAGCTGATAACTTCTACTGATGTTACAGGTTTCTCAAGTTCCTCATGACTCTCACGTTTCTCAAATAAGCTAATGCCGCTTTCGATTATCAGCACGTTCGAGAAACCTGAGCAACCTGAGAAACCTTAGAACCTTGAGCAACCTGTAACATCTGGCGGAATCATACCAACTAACACTAATCCATAACTTAATATAATAAGGTGTAACTATAAATAAAAAAACTTCCGTCCCAGTAAGGGACGAAAGTTATATTCCGTGGTTCCACCCAAATTAGAGCCGAAGCTCCACTTGTCGGTCCGATAACGAGACCAGCCGGGAAGATTTCAATCTTCCTGTTCAAGAGTGGTAACATATCTTTTCCATGACCCGCTTCTCACCTACCGCAGGCTCTCTTGGCATGTCCAATGATATATCATGTCTCTGTCATCACATGTTATGGACATATGATAGACTGATTTTTTTGATTTGTCAAGAGGGAAAAACAGTTAGGAATGAGGAGTGAGGAATTAGGAGTGGTGGTGGCGGCGCATAAAATTTGGAAGCGCCGCAAAATTATAACTAGTGGATTCTCGATAATTCATACGTCTGATGTTTACTGAATACATGCAGTGAAATTCTGATATTCAAGTGCATAGGAATATGGGCTATACGCTAAATACCTTGGTACTATAGGTTTAAGGTTTATGTTCCGAGTCCATCATCCACAAATGATAGTTCTTGAAAACGTCATTGGTTTAAGGTTTAAATGCTGAATACCAAACCCTAAACCATTGCGATAAATAAATTTCAACAAAAGTGAATTAACAAGCAGTCACTAAATCTAAAAGAGGGTATTGGGGCGCTTTATGAATTGTGCGCCCCTAAATAAGTTTACACCGCTGTCTCGGCTCCCCTGCCCTCGAGCTGCCGAAGGCAACAGCGCAAGCGAACTATATCGCTAGGAGCAAAGCGACGCAGGGATATAGTGAGACGCCATTTCGAGCGAAGCGAAGATGGGCAGTTCTAGCGGTATACTTCGCTAGTTGTACGACAATCCGTTATAGGACTAATACCACTCCTCACTCCTAATTCCTCACTCCTCACTTTTTCAAAACCGTTGCCCCACAATGAATAACTAACCAAAAATCCGTCGTAGTTCCTTATTGTCCAAATTCCCAATCCAACTTTCTCCTACCGAAACAGTCATATCTGCCAAGGCTTTTTTCTGCTGGATGATACCATTGATTTTTTCTTCAAAGGTGTCTTTGGTAATGAACCGATGAACGAAGACGTTTTTCTTTTGTCCGATACGATAAGCGCGATCGGTGGCCTGGGCTTCTACCGCCGGATTCCACCACAAATCATAATGAATGACGTGAGAAGCGGCGGTGAGATTGAGACCTGTGCCAGCCGCTTTGAGCGACAGAATGAAGAAACGAGCTTTCGGGTCGTTTTGGAATCGGTCCACCATGGCTTTTCGTTCTTTGATAGAACAGCCGCCATGGAGGAACATGGGACGGTCCCCCAGTTTCGCTTCTAGGAAATCGGCCAGCTTATCCCCCATTTCTCGGAATTGGGTGAAAATAAGTGCTTTTTCTTTATTTCCTCGGATGGAAGAAGCCAAATCCAAAAGCATGGTGGCTTTTCCAGAAAGGGACGGGTCCCAATTTCCATCTTTGGCAAATTGCGCCGGATGATTGCATATTTCCTTTAATGCCAGAATCATCTGCAGCACCAACCCTTGGCGTTTGAAAATGGACTGGTGGTCCTTATCGGATACGGACTCAATGACTTTGAGACTTTCTTCCACGGTCTCATGGTACAGAGCGGCCTGCTCTGGTGTAAGCATGGCATACTGGTCCTGCTCTATCTTATCTGGCAAGTCAGAAATAATGGATTTGTCTGTTTTGAGTCGCCGCAATAGCATAGGCGCCGTCACCCGCCGGAACAAAGCGGCTTTCTCCTGGTCCTGTTCATACTGGATGGGGTCTGCGTATTCGGTTTTGAAATTTTTGGCCGTTCCCAAGTACCCTTTGTTGGCAAACTCCATGATAGACCAGAATTCTTTCATGTTATTTTCCACCGGCGTGCCACTCATGGCAATGCGGACATCCGACTTCACAGACCGCACTGCTTTGCTCTGGGCCGTATCTGGATTTTTGATATTCTGCGCTTCATCGATGACGAAAGCTTCCCATTTCTTCTTTTTCAGCACATCCTGGTCAGAACGCAAAAGGCCATAGGAAGTAAGCAGTATATCCCCATCAAAGTCCGACAGATTTCGTTTCTGTCCATAATACAGGAACACCGACAACTTCGGCGCAAAGCGAGCGATTTCTTCCTGCCAGTTTGCCAAAAGCCCCGTAGGTACTACTACCAGTGCTTTCTTTTTGGCAAGCCGTCCCTCTTCCCGAAGTTTTTCTAGGAAGGAAATCACTTGCAATGTCTTGCCCAGCCCCATATCATCGGCCAAGATACAGCCAAATCCCAATCGGCTGTTGTTATACATCCAGGAATAGCCTCGCTCCTGATAAGGACGCAAGGTGGCCTTCAAATCTGCCGGCAGCGGCACCGGCTCTGAAGATTTCATTTCCTGTATCATGGCTGCCACTTCTGGTGAAATAGAAATTTTCGTTCCTTCGTAAGTACCGGCCAGCACAGTGCGAAGCAATTTTTCTCCCGTCATGGATTTGGAAAGCTGCCACATCTTTTCCAATTGTTTCAAATCTTCTTCAGTCACGTACAGATACTGCCCTTTGAAACGAATGAGAGAGCCAGCTTTGATAGATAACTTTTCAAATTCTTCTGGAGAAATCGTCTCTTCTCCTAAAGCAATTTGCCAATCAAAATCAAGCATATCTTCCAAATGAATCAACGATGGAGAGGTGCTGCTTGTGCCTTCTTTCTTTTTCACCCGCACGGTTCGTTTCGGACGGAGCAATACTTTGAGAGATTTCGGAAGCACCACCTGGGCGCCCAAAAGCTTGATGGCAGGAATCACATCCAACAGGAAGGTGGCAAAATTTTCATTGCTATAGGAAATAGGATGTTTCCCCTTGCCGTCCATATAGGTCCCCATACCATCCACCAACGCAGAAAGCAGATCCAAATCCTTTAAAATGGCAAATCGTTCCTTTTCATACTGTTTCTTTTGGAACACGTCAGATAGGGAAATAGGCAAGTCTTCCGGATGGTTCGTATCCTGCACAGACACATCCAAATCAAAGACCTTTCCCTCGGCCGAGTCGGACACCACCAACACCGGCTGCCAGCGGCAATTGGCGGTATGGAAATAAGAAATCCATGTGGTAATGGTGCTTTCTATGCCTTTGATGTCTGCCTCTCTCTTATATAAGGGTTCTCCCAGGAAAAACATATCATACAGGGAATCCTCCTGGTTATGATATCCCACCAGGTGCTTCATCAAATGGGTCAGAAAGAGAGACATCACCGTTTCCAACGGGTGCAAGGCCATACACGGTTTGGTGCGGCCCAATTTCACCTGCACCCGTTCTTTCGGAAGTGCTTTTGCCAAAAGTCCCATGGCTTCAGCGGTTCCTGGATCCATATCGGAAGGAAGCCAGCGAATGGCCAATGCCCCTTGGGAAAGTTTCACCAATTCTGGTACAACATTTCCATTTCGCAAAAGTTGAAGCGACAAGAGACAAGCCTGCCGGAAAAAGCGCACCACAAAAGAAGCGTCTTCCGCCTCCTCTTCCGACATGTCAATCAAGGCGGCAACGAACCGGGAAATCACCCACGGGTCTTTGTCTGGCATCACAAACAGTCCGTCTGTGAGCCCTTTCACCACCAAAGTCCCCTCCGGTGCATTGGCTAAAACAGAACTATCGGTATCAGAAGACATCTGATAAATGACCGACGAATCAAAGAGCCCGTAGGTGGCCCCTTTCTGGACCTTCTTCATCACCTTTTCATAGACTTTGCGGAAACTGCCCCGAGGATAAAAGGCTGGATTTCCCGGAAGCACTTTGCTGAACACGGCCTGTAAGCTATGAATTTTCGTGAAATCAGGATACAGGAAATCCTCCGGTTCTTTTCCAGCGGTTGCTTTCTTTGAAATAGGTTCGCCCTGCACTAAAGATTCCCAAAGAGGCACTTCCACTTTTATTTCATTAGAAAGAGACATGCCCCGATTTTCCAGTTCTTTGACCAAATCAAGCCCATGCATGGTAAACACAAGGAATGGATTGTTATCGATTTCCAAACTCATCTGGTAGACCACGGCCGCAATGTGCTTGCACAAATGAGCCCAATCGGGACAATCGCAATCCATATGGATATCATCCATAGAGCGAGGAAAAATGGAAAGGCCCAATCGTTCTGCAATGTCCAAAACCTGGGGATCCAGTTCACGATGCATCAATTTGGTCACAATGGAAATATGGGATAACAATTCATCCATAAAAGAGGCAACCTGCTGCTTCGTAAAGGAGGAAAAGCCCAGCGTCACCCGGTACGGTTTCCGGCGGGTTCCCTGCACAGCGGCTACCAACGTAGCCCCTTTCCAGTACATAGAAATCACAGCCCCCTGCCGGGCATAGGCGGCACCACGAGGCAGGCGATTGCTGTAGTCCGCTTTCTCAAGCGCCTGCAGCCACGCCTTCCCCCACCAGGTATTTCCGAATTGTATTTTCATAATGTCTCCTTGATTGATATTGGTTGATGGTTGTTAGTTGTTGGTTGTTGGTTTATTCTCCGGGTCTGCTATATTCATCTAGACCGTGTTCAAAGAGACAATGGTTTAAGGCTTACTTTCCAAGTTCTTCTGTATCAACACGCACAAAATGAAAGCGCTATTGGTTTAGGATTTGATGTTCTGTATTTAAACCTTAAACCAATGACTGTTTCATGACAGTTCATTGGAGAATGATGGCCTCGGAAAGTAAACCCCAAACCCATCCGATCTTTTTTTGAAAAGTGTCAGTATAGAACTCGGGAAATAAACCCTATCCCTAAATCAATACTTCTCTTAGCACGGCCTACATGTCACTTACGAACACGGAAAGCCCCAACAACAATCAACCAACAACCAGCAACAATCGATAATCCATTTTCTTAGCAGTTGAAAGATGAATTAATAACCAGTCACTACTTCAAATATATCATTCTCTCAAAATCTCCGCAACGCAAAAATCCCTGCAGAAGTTTCCTTCTGCAGGGATCCATAAGCAAGGTCAATTATTTCAGACGCAGGCCCAGTTTTGCACCAAGAGCTCTGTAACGTTCAATATCTTCGCCTTTGAGGTATGCGAGCATGTTTCTTCTCTGACCAACCATTTTCAGCAGACCACGACGGGAATGATGGTCTTTCTTGTGGGATTTCAGATGTTCGGTGAGAAGAGCGATTCTCTTGGAGAGGATAGCGATCTGTACTTCGCAAGATCCGGTGTCACCTTCATGGGTAGCGTACTGTTCAATGATTTCTTTCTTTGCTTCAGCTGTTAACATAATAGCCTCCTAAAAATAAATAAATTGCCGTATCTAAGTCCCCGCCGGAGACAGCGCAAAACTGAGATACAGTTCACATACGTTTGATATTATAGCGTAAAGTGGCATGAGATGCAAGTGGGTTTGCTATAAAGGTTATTGTTCTGCTAGATTCTTCTATCTAACAAACAAAATATACCGCCTATCAAAAGGGTATGAAGGGTTATAAAAGGTTATGGGACTATCGTAAATCTCATAACCCTTTGTAACCTTTATAACCTTTTGACAGGCGGTATTCGCTATTTGTTAGGCATTAGAATACAGCAGGACAATAACCTTTATATTCTGCCGCTAACAATTAGCAATATTTCAAAGCGTCATTCAGTCTCTTCATCGTCTTTTCTCTGCCAAAGAGTTCCATCATTTCAAACATGCCCGGTCCCTGGGTAACGCCGGTGAGAGCGATACGGGTTGGTTCATAGGCAGCTTTACCTTTGATGCCATTTTCTTTCATGCATGCGTTGAAGCATTTCTTAATGGAAGCCTGGTCGAAGGATTCCAGCTGTTCCAAAGCAGCAATGAAAGCGGTGAGGAGCTGTTTGCTGGTGTCGGCTTTCATGATTTCCAGCACTTCTGCATCGGTCAGTTCAGGCATATCTTCAAAGAAGAGTTTCAATTCGTCAGCTGCCTGGCCTGCGTAGTAAATATGGTCTTTCATGTACCATACCACCCGTTTCAGCCAATCTTTCTTTTCAGCGGACGGATTTTCTTCTGCATAACCTGCTTTAACCAGGAATGGGAATACCACGTCGAAAAGTTCTTCTTCGTTCAGTTTCTTCATGTACTGGAAGTTGATCCAGTTCAGTTTATTGATGTCAAATACGGCATCGTTGGAAGAAACTCTTTTCATGGAGAACTGCTGAATCAGCTCTTCTTCGGTGAAGATTTCCTGTTCCCCCTTCGGTGTCCAGCCAAGAAGTGCCAGATAGTTTACTACAGCCTGTGGCAGGTAGCCCATATTTCTATATTCGGTGACAGAGGTCGCACCGTGGCGTTTACTCATCTTCTTGTGGTCTTCTCCAAGAATCAAGGAAATATGACCAAATTTCGGCACTTCATAGCCCAGTGCTTCATAGAGTGCCAGCTGACGAGGGGTATTGGACAGGTGTTCTTCTGCACGAATGACGTGGGTAACGCCCATCAGAGCATCATCGATAACTACAGCGAAGTTGTACACCGGAATACCATCGGATTTCACGATAATGAAATCACCTACACCAGCCGCCTGGAATTCTACATGACCACGAACCATATCATCAAAAGCAAAGACGCCTTCTTTTCTTACTTTTAGACGAATGACCGGTTTTCTGCCTTCTGCTTTGTATTTAGCGATTTCTTCTTCAGTCAGATGGCGGCAATGTTCATCATATACCGGGGTCTTGCCTTCTTTGAGCTGTGCCTGGCGGCTTTCTTCCAATTCTTCAGCACTGCAGTAACAATAGTAAGCTTTGCCTTCATCCAAGAGGCGCTGTACTTCTTTTTTATAAATATCCAGACGTTCGGTCTGACGATATGGACCATTCGGTCCGCCTACATCGATACCTTCATCCCAGTTCATGCCCAGCCATTTCAGAGATTCTTTGATGTTTTCTTCAGATTCCTTGGTAGAGCGCTTCAGATCGGTGTCTTCGATACGAACCAGGAAGGTGCCGCCAGCATGACGAGCTACCAGCCAGTTGAAAAGCGCACTGCGGGCACCACCGATATGAAATGGGCCTGTGGGGCTCGGTGCAAAACGAACTTTCAGTTTCTTGTCCATGAGAATAAATTCCTCCTTAAATTGTGTTGTTAGTTGATGGTTGTTGGTTTAATTTCCGTGTTCTATAGTACCAATTGGCACTAAAGGAAATCCTCATTGGTTTAGGGAACTTTGAAAATTACAACCCCTAAACCAATAATCTATGTGAATATAATCAATACAGATTATACACCAATAACTAATAAACAACAAAAATATATTATGTGGGAATAGGTTATTACTCCGCTAGATCTACAAGATACCAATTGGTAAAGTAACCGCTTCCATTAAGGGAATAAAAGATTATGTTATGTCAAATTTCTCGCATAACCCTTTTATAACCCTTATAACCTTGAAGATGGTGATACCTTGCTTTCGTGTATCAAGCGGAATCTGTAGAATAATAACCTATTTTCTTATTTTTTATATAGCATCACCGATGCCATAGCGGCCATGCCTTCTTTGCGGCCAACACAGCCAAGTTTTTCATTGGTGGTGGCTTTGACACCCACTTGGTGATCTTCTATTTCCAAAGCTTCTGCGATGGAGTGCTTGATGGCAGAAATATGGGATGCCAATTTCGGTTTTTCGGCAATCACGGTGCTATCGATATTTCCTACTTCATAGCCCGCTTCGCCGATGATTCGCTTCACTTCCAGCAGCAATTTCTTACTGTCCGCTCCAGCAAATCGCTCGTCGGTGTCAGGAAAATAATGACCAATATCGGGAAGACCCGCGGCTCCTAGCATGGCGTCCATGATGGCATGGAGTAGTACATCTGCATCGCTATGTCCCAGAAGACCGCCAGTATCCGCGATACGCACGCCGCCAAGCATCAGCGGCCGTGTCTCATCATAGCGATGAATATCATAGCCTTGTCCGATGCGGAAAGGAAATTCTTTTTTCTGTATCATCTGCACAAATCGTCTCCAATCTGCCGGGGTGGTGACTTTGAAGAAATCCTCATTGCCGGGAACAATTTTCACAGGCACCCCTGCTCGCTCCAAAATCGACGCATCATCGGTGACACCTTCCACGGAGGGCAAATCTCCCATGGCCTGCAACAGCAAGGCAGAAAATGCCCCTTGCGGCGTCTGTGCCCGATAGAGACGACTTCGATCCGGCGTAGAAAGAATGGTTTCATGTTCCACTTCTTTGATGGTGTCCACACAAGGAAGGCCCACGGCCACTGCCGGGTGTTCCTTGGAAATGGTGCGAAATGCTCTATCGATGGTATTTCCATCCACAAAAGGCCGGGCCCCATCGTGAACCAGCACCTTTTCTGAAGCCGATGCCAGCATAGAAAGCCCATTTCTCACCGAATCGACCCGCGTATTTCCTCCCGGCGCAAATTTCACCGGAATATGATGGGATACGGTATCTACAATTTTCTTGAAAATTGCTTGTTCTTCTTTTCTTGCAACAATAATCAGCTCAGACAATTCCTGACTAGCAAATACATTTTTCAATGTATAAGCCACCAAGGGATGTCCCTGATGTTCCAGCAGCAATTTATTGACAGGTGCCCCCATGCGACTCCCCTGTCCGGCTGCCACCAATATCAAACTATTCATGCCACTTCATTTTCCAATTTCGCAAAAATCATTTTTCCTGCCGAGGTCTGTAACACAGACGTAATAATTACCGGCACTTCCCGTCCAATGCACTGGCTGCCATCTTCTACAACAATCATGGTGCCATCTTCCAGGTAGGCTACGCCCTGTCCTTCTTCTTTTCCGTTCTTCACCAACTGAACAAAAATCTGCTCTCCTGGAATCACCGCAGGCTTCACCGCAATGGCCAGGTCATTCATGTTCAGCACTGTGACCCCTTGCAACTCTGCTACTTTATTTAGGTTGTAATCATTGGTGATAATTTTGTACCCTTTTTCCCGGGCCAACTTGATGAGCTTAGAATCCACTTCATTGATGTCTTCAAAATCATCGGTGATAATCTTGATATCTTCTCTATGTTTCTTTCTCATATGGTTCAGAATGTCCAGTCCACGGCGGCCCCTATTTCGTTTCAGCACATCGGAACTATCCGCAATTTTTTGCAATTCTTCCAGCACAAAAACAGGCACCACAATGGGACCTTCCAAAAAGCCTGTCTGGTAAATATCTGCCACACGACCATCGATGATGATATTCGTATCCAGCAATTTCCCCGGATTTTTCTCTTTGGCCTTTTTCTTTTCTTTTTCACTCTTTGCTTCCGCATGGAATTTGAACCAACTAGCCAGCTCTGCCTTCTTGCTCACTGCCAAATGCATTCCCAAGTATCCCAAAATGATACTCAGTACCACGGAAACATAAGGCCCGATATACGGCACACTGCCAAAAGCCAGCCCCACCAAGTTTGCAATGATAAGTCCTAAAAAGAGTCCCATGGTCCCAGCAAACAGATCCTGGGTATTCATGGCAGACAAGGACTTTTCCATTCGAGATGTAAACCCGAAAAGACTGCGAATCAGGTAAGGAGAAATAGCACATCCCACGATGGCCCCTAGAATCCCACCAAGCAGCATGGCTCCCAGAGACATAAAAGTAATTCCCAAAATCGTCTCTGTCAATACAGAACTTGGAAGTAGAGCGGTGAGTACGGACTCGCCCTGTCGCGAAAGCACAATTCCCAGGACCGTAAAGAGCAGAACAAATATGGTTCGTAATATTTTTTCCGGCATCTCTGCATCCTCTTATCTTTACAATTTATTATTGTTATAGGCGCACGAAAAACAGATTCTCCTGTGCATTACCTTATTATAGCAAAGTTGCAAGAGAATTTCACTAGTTTTGTTGTTGGTTGTTGGTTTATGTTCCGAATTCTGATGATACACTCTGCACAAATGCAAAGCCTCATTGGTTTAAGGTTTAGGGTTTATCATTCAAACCTTAAACCCTAAACCAATATCTCTTTTTTTCCAGGCAAGTTGCCTCAGAAGCTCCCGAAAAATAAACCAACAATTAACAACCATCAACCAACAACTATTTCACTACTTCCATCACTTCTTTCAAATTCCGCACAAACACAGTCCGTTCGGCGATTTTTTCCAAGTGATTGTCTTTGAAGAAATCCATCACTTCTTTTTTATTTCTTTCAGGAAGAATGAATTGAGAAAATTTCATTTTCACTGCTTCTTTGAGACGAATCCCAATGCGAGACACCGGCATGATTTCGCCGGTTAATCCGATTTCCCCCAGAGCCATCACGCCTGTTGGCACGGATACATCGGATTTGATGGACATCAATGCCATAGCAACCGCCAAATCAGCTGCGGTTTCTTTGACCCGGAAGCCTCCTGCCACATTGAGATACACATCGTCTGTGGAGAAAGGGAAATGGCCCCGCTTTTCCAAAACTGCCAACAAAATGATCATCCGATTGTAATCATACCCAGCAGCAATGCGACGAGGAATGGCCAGTACAGAGTGCACCGTCAGTGCCTGTATTTCCACCAGCACCGGCCGCATGCCTTCCATGCATGCCACCACCGTAGACCCCGGTGTCAGACTAGCCCGATCTCGAAGTAAGTAGGTCGATGGGTCCACGATGCCTTTCAGTCCTTGGGCTTCCATGACGAAAAGTCCCGATTCTGCGGTAGAGCCGAAACGGTTCTTCACCGTCCGGAGCACACGAAATTGGTAACTCCGATCCCCTTCTAAATAGAACACCACGTCCACCATGTGCTCCAAAATGCGAGGTCCCGCCAGATTTCCTTCCTTCGTCACGTGGCCGATAATCATGACTGCAATATTATAATTTTTCGCCAGCCGCACCAGCACTGCTGTACAATCTCGAATTTGGGCCGGACTCCCCATAGGCGATTCACTGCTAGACATGTACATGGTCTGAATGGAGTCAATCACCAGCATGGCCGGTTTCAAATTTTCCGCTTCCTTCACAATGCTGTCCAAATTACCGCCGGAGTATACCAGGCAATGTTCTCCATCCACATGGAGCCTTTCGGCCCGCATCTTAATCTGTGCTTCCGATTCTTCGCCGCTGCAATACAGCACCGTCCGTCCTGCAGCAGCCATGGCCTGACAAACCTGAAGAATCAACGTGGACTTACCAATCCCTGGCTCCCCACCCCAAAGGATGACCGACCCAGGCACAATGCCGCCCCCTAGGGGCCGGTCCACTTCAGGCATATGAAGAAGCATCCGTTCATGATTCTCCAGATTCACATCCGAAAGTTTCTGCGGTTTCTTGGACGTCACTACATCCTCACTGATCCGCATGTTTTTCGGCATCGCTTCCTCTACCACTTCTTCCATGGTATTCCACTCACCGCATTGGGGACACTTCCCCAGCCATCGAATCGACTCCGCCCCACAATTGGAACATACATATTTACTACGATTTTTATTAGCCATGATGATTACTCCGTTTTTTGTTGGTTGTTGGTTGTTGGACCCGTGTCCTTTTTTATCAATTCGCACTAAAAGAAAGAGAAGAGGGTTTAGGGTTTACTTTCCTAGTCCATCATTCACAATTAGCCGTTTTAACATCGTCATGGTTTTAAGGTTTAAATACATGTCACCACTCCTTAAACCAATGACTCTTTTTAAGCCTGCTGGTTATTACTTAAACTTCCCACGTGAAAAAATGCGTCAATTACCAATAAAATCTAGTAATTCCATTGGCAAAATATAAAGTCAT
>CAKQBK010000055.1 GCA_934216155.1 uncultured Dialister sp. | reverse complement strand
TAGAACCCTTAGAACCCTTAGAACCCTTAGAACCCTTAGAACCCTTAGAACCCTTAGAACCCTTAGAACCCTTAGAAAAGTCATGTATTCAATTTACATAAACAACGAGGTGCAATTATGGAAAAACAGAATGAAACGGTGAAAACTCTGGAAGTGACCCGGCAGTTGATCGAAACACTCCGGGGAACGGTGGAAAGTCTTCAACTCAATTTATCCCAAGAGCGGGATGATAATGAAGGATTGGCACTGACCATTGAGGCCTTGCAGGCAGATAATGAAAAACTGCAAGAAAAAATTTTCCAGATGGAAGCACTGCTGCAGGAGGAAAAAGAATCTCAGGTAGAAGCTAGCGAAAATCAGGAAAATCTCAAAGGTCTGGAAAAGAAACTCAGTTTCTACTACCAGGATGTGAAGAAGATGAATCCGAAGCAACTCAATGTGGAAGACGGAGAAACGCTGTATAACATTTTGGACTACACTTTCAAAGCACTGAAAAAAGCAGGACTTCAACTTTAGCAAGAAAACCGCTGTGACTCTCAAAGAGACACGGCGGTTTTTGTGGAGTGAGGAGTTAGGAATGAGGAATTAGGAGTGTTGGAAGGGGCGCACAACTTATAAAGCGCCCCAATACCCCCTTTTTACATCGGCTAGAGTCATGTTTCACGGAAAATAATATGTATAAAGGTTATTATTCTGCCAATTTCTTTTGTAAAACATTTCTTATTCTGTCGCAAGTGACAAGGTTAAAAAGGTTATAAAAGGTTATGTAAAAACGGTGTCCCCATAACCTTTTATAACCTTTTTAACCTGTTCGTTACAATAACAGGAAATGTTCCACAGAAGAAATCAGCAGAATAATAACCCTTAGCCCTATCGTTTTCCGTGAAACTTGCTACTATCTGGTTTCATCCATCGGCGAGCTATATAAAAAGGAATCTTGGCATTCGTATGCTATCGATATAAGAGCAATTCGAGGCTCGCCGCCACCACTCCTCACTCCTCATTCTTAACTCCTCACTCTTCTCATATCGGTTTCCTTCAAAGTATGATACAATGGAATCACTATATCACAAACAGGAGGATAGTAGCATGGGAAAACAGATTTTGCTGGTCAATGACTTACCCGGATATGGCAAGGTGGCGTTGGCAGCAATGATGCCTGTATTGTCTCATATGGGGCATTACACTTACAATTTGCCTACAGCGTTGGTATCGAACACGCTGGACTATGGCAAATTTGAAATCCAGGATACGACGGATTTTATGGAGAATACTTTGAAAGTATGGGAAGAATTGGGATTTACTTTTGATGCCATTTCGACAGGCTTTATTGTGTCGGACCGGCAAGCCAATATGATTGCTGCCTATTGCCGGAAACAAAGAGCGGAAGGTACGCAGATTTTTGTGGATCCCATCATGGGTGATGAAGGTCATTTGTACAATGGCCTCACCGAGGAGACTGTGAAAGAAATGCAGAAACTCATTGCCCAGGCCGATTACATGGTGCCCAATTACACAGAGGCGGCTCTTTTGACCGGAACAGCTTACCAGGAATCAGGAACTACGAAAGAAGACATGCAGCAGCTATTACAAAAATTGCACACCATGAGTGGCGGTTCGGTACTTATTACCAGTGCGAAAGTGGATGGGGCCGATGTGGTGGCTGGCTATGATGCCAAGAAAGATACCTATTTCTTCTTGCCTTTTGACCTCATACCGGTCCGTTTCCCTGGAACGGGAGACATCTTTTCTTCGATTTTCATGGGCGATGTGCTTCGCGGAAAAGCAATGGAAGAGGCTACAGCCAAGGCCATGAAAGCAGTGCGGGAAATGATTCTTAGAAATATGGATAACCAGGATACCTTCAAAGGCATTCCTATCGAAACCTGTCTGGAGGTGGTGGACTGATGCCTAGACGGCCCAAAATCAAAATCACTTGCGTGGATCGCAAAGGTCCTTGTCCTTGCCATCGGGGACATCGGGTCGGTGACACATGGGATTTCGATACCGAACGGGGCAACCTGTGCCCCATGGCGATGCATGTGGCATTTCCTTACATAGACATCCTGCGCTACGGCGGAGAAATTCCACAACCAGGACAAGAAAAAGGCACAGCCCTCTTCTGCTGTCCTGATGTGGACACTATTAATGTATTTAAGATTGAAATTGAAAAGTAGAAATTTGTGCGGAAAAGATATTTAGCATAAGGGTATTATTCTGCTGCTTACAATATCTAACAAATAGAAATTTCATAGAGTCAGGGTTATAAAAGGTTATGAAAGCTTATGGAAATTTCATAATCACATAACCTTTATAACCGTTCATAACCTTGTCACTGTGGATTCAACTGGTTGTTAGATAGAGAAAGCTGTACAATAATAACCTTTTTATTCAATATGTAATGAATGACTAATGCATATACACGAAATAGGAGAAAACAAAATGGAACAAATGAAATTCGTCCGGAAGTTGCCGGAACCACAGGAAATTAAACATGAAATTCCACTGAAACCGGAATTCCAGAAACTGAAAGACCAGAGAGACCAGGTGATGCATGACATCATGACCGGAAAAGATGACCGTCTGCTTCTCATCATCGGGCCTTGCTCGGCAGATAATGAACCGGCTGTTCTCGATTATTGTACCCGACTGGCTAAGGTACAGGACCAGGTGAAAGATAAAATTTTCATTGTGCCGCGGGTGTACACCAATAAACCAAGAACCATAGGTAAAGGTTACAAAGGCATGCTCCACCAGCCAGATCCAGAAGGCAATGAAAATATGATGGAAGGCATCAAAGCCATTCGTCGCATGCACGTCCATGTGATTGAGCAGACCGGTTTCACCTGTGCAGAAGAAATTCTGTATCCAGAAAATCACCGCTATTTGTCGGACCTTCTTTCTTATGGGGCCATCGGTGCTCGTTCTGTAGAGGACCAGCTGCATCGTATGATTGCCAGTGGGGCGGGTATTCCTGTCGGAATGAAGAACCCAACCTCTGGTGATTTGTCTGTCATGATGAACTCCATCGAAGCGGCACAGAATGAACAGGATTTCCTTTTCCACGGTTGGGAAGTCCATACCACAGGCAATCCTTTGGCCCATGCGATTCTTCGTGGCTATGTGAACCATTTCGGCACCAGCATGCCAAACTATCACTATGAAAATATCCGCAAAGTGCTGGACATGTACCAGGAAAGAACCCTGGCCAATCCGGCTATTGTGGTGGATTGCAACCATAACAATTCCGGCAAGAAATACATGGAACAGATCCGCATTGCCAAAGATGTGATGGCTAGTCGTGCTTACTCGGAAGACATTCGCCACATTGTGAAAGGCCTCATGATTGAAAGTTACATCGAAGATGGTAACCAGAAAATTGGCGAAGGCGTTTACGGTAAATCCATCACCGACCCCTGCCTTGGTTGGGTCAAGAGTGAAAAACTCATTCTGGAATTGGCAGAATTGGTCTAATGAGTTATAGGTTACTCAGGTTACTCAAGTTTCTAAGGTTTCTCAGGTTCCTCGCTTGTGCCGAGCATAAAAATCATATTTCTGCTTCTAAAAAATATATATGGCAAATGAAACAGTCTCCTGTCAAAAGTGAGACTGTTTTATTTTGGTAAGATATAGTTGTTGGTTGTTAGTTGTTAGTTGTTGGTTTACTTACCGAGCCCTTTTGTAACAATCTGCTATGAAGAAAGTGGCATTGGTTTAAGGTTTAGGGTTTATGTGCTCCCCTTTAAACCCTAAACCTTAAACCAATGAGGCTTTGTATTTGTTCGAGTTGTACTATACGATCCCGGAGCATAAACCAACAACTAACAACAATCAGCAATCCCATTTTTGCTACTAGAAAGCTGCATATGATATAATAGTACGGAAACTACGTATTACAATATTTCTATGAAATGGTGACTAGTAGACTAGTGACTGGTGACTGGTGACTAGGAAAAAGCGTGGCCCAGTCACGAGTCACTAGTCTACTAGTCACCATTCATGGATAGTGGTGCACCTATGGTGCATGAAGATTTCTACAAGAAATAAGGAGTTACCCATGGATACAGAGCATATCAGGAATTTTTCTATTATCGCCCACATTGACCACGGAAAGTCCACACTGGCGGACCGTCTTATCGAATTGACTGGCACGGTACAAAAGAGAGACATGGAAGCCCAGATTTTGGATACCATGGAATTAGAAAGGGAACGTGGGATTACCATTAAAGAACAGTCGGTTCGTTTGAATTATACCTATGAAGATGGAGAAACGTACGAACTGAACCTCATCGATACCCCGGGGCATGTGGATTTCAATTACGAAGTGTCCCGCAGTTTGTCTGCCTGTGAAGGGGCCATTCTTATCATCGATGCCACCCAGGGTGTGCAGGCCCAGACCTTGGCCAATGTGTACTTGGCTTTGGATCACGACTTGGAAATTATTCCTGTCATCAATAAAGTGGATCTGCCCAGTGCCGATGTAGAACGAGTGAAGAAGGAAGTAGAAAATGTCATTGGGCTGGATATGTCCGATGCCATCCCTGTCAGCGCCAAGACTGGGCAGAATGTGGAAGAAGTGCTGAAACGCATCGTGGAACAGGTGCCACCGCCGGAAGACCATAGCAAAGATCCGCTTCGCTGTCTCGTATTTGATTCTATTTTTGATTCCTATAAAGGGGCCATTGCTTACGTCCGCGTGAAAGATGGAGAAATCCGTCCGGGAATGAATATCCGCATGATGGCTTCTGGCAAAGTATATACTGTCACCGAAGTGGGCTATTTTTCTCCATTTCCTAAGCCCTGCGATGTGCTGACCTGTGGTTCTGTAGGCTACGTGGCAGCTAGCATCAAAACCGTATCTGACTGCGAAGTAGGGGATACCATCACTACTGCTGAAAATGGTGCAAAAGAAGCCCTTCCGGGATATCGCAAAGCACTGCCGATGGTATTCTGTGGGCTCTATCCGATTGAAAGTAAGGATTATGACAATCTGAAAGTGGCTCTGGAAAAATTGCAGCTCAACGATGCGGCACTGGAATATGTACCGGAAACCTCGCAAGCCTTGGGCTTTGGATTCCGTTGTGGCTTCCTGGGATTGCTCCATATGGATGTGGTGCAGGAACGTCTTGAACGAGAATATAAGCTGAAACTGATTACCACCGCACCGTCTGTTATTTATCATGTATACAAAACCGATGGAGAAATGGTGCCAGTGGACAATCCGGCGGAATTGCCGCCCATGACAAAGATTGAACACATTGAAGAGCCGGTAGCAAAGGTGGAAATCCTGGTACCGTCCGATATGGTTGGCAACGTGATGGAACTGGTACAAAATCGTCGCGGCGAATTCCAGACCATGACCTACTTGGATGAAACCCGTGTGGATTTGTCCTACAAGATTCCGCTCTCGGAAATTATTTTTGATTTCTTTGACAAATTGAAATCGTCCACCAAAGGTTATGCTTCTTTGGATTACCAGTTGGCTGGTTATCAGAAGACTGATGCAGTAAAACTGGATATTCTCCTCAATGGGGACCTGATTGATGCCCTGTCTATCATCGTGCATCGAAGCAATGCAGCTGCTCGTGGTCGCGTACTAGCACAGAAGCTGAAAGAAATCATTCCTCGTCAGCAGTTCGAAGTGCCGATTCAGGCCGCTATTGGGAGCAAGATTATTGCCCGCGAAACCATCAAAGCCTACAAGAAGGACGTATTGGCCAAGTGCTATGGTGGCGACGTGTCTCGTAAGAAGAAACTTCTGGAAAAGCAGAAGGAAGGTAAGAAGCGCATGAAGCAGGTGGGCAGCGTAGAAATCCCGCAGGAAGCTTTCATGGCGGTACTCAATAATGACTAAAAATTTAGGAATTTATATACATATTCCTTTTTGTAGAAGCCGCTGTGGATACTGCGGCTTCTATTCAATTGGAAGACAGCCGACGGATCGATTCGTGGAGGCTTTGCAAAAGGAAATAGAAAAAAAGAGCCTTTCTTTTCAAGATCGGCTCTGTGATACGGTCTATCTGGGAGGTGGCACGCCCTCTTCCTTATCGGGCAAACAGCTGGCAGACGTTTTGCAAACCCTGAGGCAGCATTTCTCTATTTCTACAAATGCAGAAATCACCATGGAAATGAATCCCTGTGATATGAGTGAGTCCTATCTTAAAAATGCCTATGCCTTAGGAATCAACCGTATTTCTGTGGGGGTCCAATCCCACGATGACCGATTACTTCAAAAAATTGGACGGCTCCATACGGCCAAAGAAGCAGAGCAAGCAGTGAAGCGGGCTTATTGGATTGGATTTCATAATATCAGCATTGACCTCATGTATGAACTTCCCGGTCAGACTGTCAGTGATTTTGAAAAAAGTATCCGCTGGGCGGTTCATCTGCCGGTGAATCACATGTCCATTTACAGCTTGATTTTGGAAGAAGGAACACGGTTTTCACAGCTCGCGGAGCAAGGGAAACTTCCGCGTCCTACGGAAGAAGAAAGCTGGGCCATGTACCAGGCCATGTGCCGCATGCTGCCCCACTATGGATTAGAACGGTATGAAATCTCCAGCTTCGCTAGAAAGGGATATCGATCTAGGCATAACCAGAAGTATTGGGAACTGGATGATTACCTGGGACTAGGACCGGCGGCAGCCTCACGCATCGGTCATTGTCGCATGGAAAATACGCCAGGGGTACGTCTATACGAAAAGGAACTTCTTTCTGGGCATATGCCGCTAGAAGAACGGGAAGAACTTTCGATAAAGGATGAAATGGAAGAATATTGTTTCTTGCATCTTCGCATGAAAGAGGGGATTCCTTTGGCTGATTTTGAAAAACGATACGGGAAGCCTATTTTCTTTTGGTACCAAGAGGCGATCCATATGCTCAAAAAACGGGGCATGCTAAAAGAGGAAGCGGGGTATCTCTTCCTAACCTATCATGGGGCGGCTATGGGGAATTTTGTGTTTGAGCAGTTTTTGAGAGATTAAAAATGGACAGAGATACTTATTGTTTGTGCGTAAAAGTACCGTTTGAATGAAAGCATAGCGATGAATGGAACTTTATAAAAATCATTCCGAAGTGAATAATTTATGATATAATTGATATAAAGTTTATTTTACGAGAGTCCAGTAGGAGCAGGAGGAGCATGGATATGATCGATAGAGAAATAGAAATGTGCTACTGTATAAAATTGGATAGACAAGGAAAAATTCGGGGGGGGTAAACAAACATTTTCCCTCTCTTTTCGAGACCTAATAACAGAAAAATTTTTTTCTGTTATTAGGTCTTTTTGCGTGGGAGTGTTATGACGATGCTTATAGAAAAAATAAAGATGAATAAAATGCCAATTATTTTAGCATTGATTCATTGGTTCTTATTGATGATATTCCAGGTAGATAGAAACTTTTTTGTGTATACTCATGAGAATACACCTATGGTGATTAGTAAGATCCTTTCTCTATTTCTAGTGGAGTTTTTATGGATTTTATTTTTTGATTTATATAAGGGGTATAAGGAAAAAGATTCTTTTGCAACTCGTTTTTTGAATGTATTTGGTTTCTATAGTTTACTCATTAGTTTTTTACTTCTCCTTGTATGGCCTGGGACATGGTCTTGGGATGACATCTGGGTTTTGTCGGGATCACAGTATTATCGTGTGGGGGCATGGCAGCATTTTCTATCTTCCTATGAGCAATTGATTTTCTTACAACTTTTTCCATCTCCTGGTGGGCTTATCTTAGTGAGAAATTTGTTCATTGCACTCATTGTTGCGTATAGCGTATGTAAGATTGAAAAAACATTCGCAATTGATTTTAGGCCTTTTCACAATTATTGGTTAGGAACATTTTTGAAAATACTTCCTTTCTTGTTTCCGCCGATCCTGATATATCAATTTTCCGGTTACCGAATTGGATTCTATGTATATCTGGAACTTCTTATGGTAGTTATTATGATTTGCTCTATTAAAGGAACTTACCATTGGACGACATTTCGTGTAATCATATTTTCTCTTCTTGTATCCGTGTGTGCCTGCTGGAGATCAGAATCCATCTTTTATGTTATTCTGGGTATTTTGTTTTATGGGAAATTTCGCAATCCAACATTTACAAGAAAACTTAGAATTATGGGGGTAGTGCTTGTGGTGTTGATGACAGGGGGATTGACGCAGTATCAATCGAATAAATTAGGAAATAGTAACTATCAACTCATATCGACGCTTGGTCCAGGTGTAGAATTGATACGGCATGCCGATTTGGAAAAAGATCAGGATGCGTTGGCTCAAATTAGCAATATAGTCCATGTAGATATGGTACGAGCAGAGCCAGAAAAAGAGGGGGAAATTATCTATTGGGAATATAAAGATTATAAAAGAAACTATACCAAACAAGAATACAGGGAGTATCTAAAGGGCTTTTTTATACTTTGCAAAAGGTATCCTGAGGTTGTATGGAATGAAAGATTGCTAATGTTTAAGCGTACGGCTGGAATCAAAGAAAAATCAATCAATGGTGTTGATGGTGCGGTTGCTATTTATAATCTAGCGAAAGGAAATAGTAATTATCGAGCACTTGAATCAATTAAAACGGGAAATAAATATCCTGTTTTTAAAAGAATGCGAGAACGGACAATAAAAGCAATGGGGATGGAGCGAAACGGAAAAGTAGTTCAACCACTTTATTCTATAGTGTGGAATATTATAGTTCCCCTTCTTGTCCTTTTGGGGGGCTTTGGGGCACTTTTATGGAAAAGAAAGTGGCAGCTTGCCGTGATTCTGGCTTTTATACTTCTTAAAATTCCTGCTGTTTTTGTCTCAGCACCTTCAAACTGGTTCATGTATTATATGTCATTCTATTTTTTAGGATATACACTATTGGTTTATTATATTCTTTATTACTTAGCAAGAAGAAAGGAGAAAAGAACCAATGCGAGATAAGATTATGGTCTTTATACCTATGTATAACTGCAGAAAACAGATTATTCGGGTGTTAGAGCAGTTTCGTGGAGAAATCAAAGATTACATTTCGCAAATTGTTATTATTAATAATCGCAGTACTGATGGTGGAGAGGAATCTGTTATCTCTTATCTTAAAGAAAAGCCTCTTCCTATTCCGGTTAAACTTCTTCGAAACAAGGAAAATTACGGACTGGGCGGATCACACAAGGTAGCATTTCGTTATGCATTGAATCATAATTTTGATTATGTAGTTGTACTCCATGGGGACGATCAGGGACATATCGAGAATCTTCTGCCCTATTTGAAACAAGAAACTTATCGCAAGTATGATTGCTTTTTGGGAGCACGTTTTCAAAAGGGAGCTAAGCTTGATGGATATAGCCGGTTTCGCACTTTTGGAAATGTAATATACAATATGCTATTTTCTGTTGTAGTACATCATGTTATTTATGATCTTGGATCAGGGCTTAATATGTATTACGTGCCCGCATTAAAATCTCAGTTTTATTTGCGCTTCAAAGACAACCTTATGTTTAACTACTGCATGATTTTAGGTTCCTCTTATCTGCATCAGAAATTGGGATTTTTTCCAATTCGTTGGAGTGAATCAGATCAGGTCTCTAATGTTAAGATGTTCAATCAGGCCGTGATAGTGTTGAAACTCTTGGGAGAATATTTTAGGGATAAACACAAGTTTATGAGAGAAGAACATAGAGACAAGATTCCCACCCGTTATGAGGCAGATGAAATCTTTTCGTCAGGAGAAGTAAAGTTATGAAGCGGCAGATGATTTATTGCCTGATAAATATAGCTGGCTTAGCAGTAGCTCTTTTGTGTTTTTGCTTTTTCTTTATGGGGGAAGTCATTGTCAGTTTGAGGGAATCAATCGATACATGGCTGATTTTGATTGCAACAGCATTTGTGGTGTATAGCCTGAAATGCATTCGACTCTATATTACATTGACAGGAACAGGCCTTACTATGCAAATCCATATTCGTCAATTCTTGAAGACAGCGGCAGTCAATATTTTAATTCCACTTAAACTCGGTGAGCTGTTCCGAATTTACTGCTATGGATTTCAAATTAAAAATTATGCTAGAAGCATCGTGGCAATTTTGTTAGACCGATTCAGTGATACATTAGCACTACTGACAGTTATTATTTTTGCTACTACTATGTATGGATCACCATTTTCCCTGTTATTTTATCTCATGGTGGGATTTATGGTCTTTCTAATGGCAGCTTATATGATGTTTCCTAGATTTTATGAATATTGGAATACCTATCTGTTGGAGGAAAAAGCAAATCGTGTTCGGCTAAATGCATTAAAGACGATGTACTATTTTTGTTGCGTATATAAAGATTTGCGTATGGTAGTAGAAGGTCGTATGGTATTGCTTTATGTTCTATCCCTTTTATCATGGCTGTGTGAAATTGGAGGAGTCCTTATGGTAGCTGGAGGGGAAGCAGGAAATATGCTTGTAACTCGCTATTTGGAGTCGGCACTAGGACTGACTGATTCTATTTATCAGCATTGGTTTGTATTTATCAGCTTAATGGTTCTGGCATTTTTGTATGCAGTGTTTACGATTCTGAGTTTTTTTAGGAGATCTGAAGGATGAAAGTTCTTATTTTTTTTGATGATACAGTTCCTAAAAGTGAAGCTGTCCGGGATGTGATTGGTGATAAAGGATTTTCACAGGTGGTGGTAAAAAAACATCGCTTAGAAGAATATTATGAAAAAACACTTCGGTCTCTCTATCCGGATGCCATGTGGCAAACGGTGCTATCACCTTATAGATTTCAAGAAATCCGTTCACATCTTTCAGAAGAAGAAAATGTGCGTGTACTTCATTGCTTTAGCAATTTTATTTTTTCTGAAAAAGAGAAGGCATTGCTTTCGTTTGAAAAATTGAATTATATAGATGTACCATATATTGGATTGCTTGAGGAAAAACCAGCATTTCTTTTATTTCCAGATATCAAAAGTTACGGCGATTTTCTTGGGCATGTAGCTTTAGGAATGACTACACTGGAGGCAGCAAAGCAGATTATACCGCATTTTACGGTAGAGGGCATGGTAAATATTGGTCAGTTTCAAAATTTCATTCAGTGCATAACAGGAAATTTTGATTCCAGATATTTTAACTCTGTTAACGGCGATGAATACATCCTTACGAAACGGTCTACGGATAAACGAAAAATCAAGGCAGAATATACATATTATCGTCTTTTACCTGATGATATGAAAAGTTGGTTTGTCATACCTTACAATTATGAAGAAGACGAAAAAACAGCTAGTTATCGTATGGAACATTTACATATGACAGATCTAGCTATTAGGTGGGTACATGGCTCAGTGGATGAGGAAGAATTTAAACGACTTATGGATTTATATTTTCATTTCTTCTCTATTCGTCACAAAAAGAGTGTATCAGAAGAAGAATATTGGAAGATATCGGATCAATTGTATCGACAGAAAGTACTAGAGCGATTGCGACAGTTAAAAAAACATGAGGCGTTCAGTAAGTTGGAGTATATGCTAGAGGCTGGCAGAAATATCACATTGGATGATTTGGCTAATCGATATTTCTTGTTGAAGGAGAAGGTTGAGAAAGAAACGACATTTCCTTATATTAGCGTCATTGGTCACGGGGATCCTTGTTTCGCCAATACACTTTATAGCAAGTCAGCCCAGATGATGAAGTTTATTGATCCGAAAGGGGCACTGGTAGAAGCAGATTTATGGACGAATCCATACTATGATATCGCTAAACTTAGCCATTCTGTATGTGGCTCTTATGATTTCTTTAATAATGGCCTTTTTGAAATTCGTATGGAGCCTGATTTTATGTGTCAACTCTACATTGATTTCGATAAGCAGCGCTATGTAAAGCTTTTCCGAAAAGCATTAGAAGAAAATCATTTCAACTATCTAGTCGTTCGGGTATATGAAGTTTCATTGTTTCTTTCTATGTTGCCACTTCATATGGATAATCCATTTAAAGTATTTGGTTTTATCCTAAATGCTGAAAAAATTATAAAGGAGATTGAAAATGAAATTTGATGATTATGTTTTTGTTTTTGACATTGACGGAACCATTTGTCCAATTAAGAAATCAGGAGAAAAGTATGAAGATTTAGTGCCATTTTCTGAAATTGTAGATAAGATGCGCTATTACCATGATAATGGCGCACGGATTATTCTTTTTACTTCTCGAAATATGCGGACTTATCAGGGAAATATTGGCCTGATTAATAAATACACGGCAGCAGTTCTTACTAAATGGTTGGAAAAATGGGAAATTCCTTATGATGAAATTATCTATGGAAAACCATGGGCAGGGAAGAAAGGCTTTTATGTGGATGATAGAACGGTGCGGCCAACTGAATTTTTAAATTGTGATGTAGATGAAATGGATCAACTTTGTAAAACTTCTCGATATGAAAAGAGGAATGAAGACAAATGAAGAATCTTGATGTAGTTATTACTATGGCGGGTCTTGGATCTCGTTTTCGTAAAGCAGGTTATGATTGTCCTAAATACATGATTAAAGCTAAGGGGAAAACATTATTTGATTGGTCTATGGAAAGTTTGGAAGGATATAGTGCAATCATAAAACAGTACATTTTTATTGCGTTAAAAGATCAGAACTATGATGTAGAAACATTCATTTGCGATCATTGTCGTGCGCTTGGAATTGAGTCATATCATGTAATTCTTATCGACAAATTGACAGATGGACAGGCTACAACGGCTACTCTTGCAAAAGATTATTGGAAGAGTGGTGATGCTTTACTGATTTATAATATTGATACTTATGTGGAACCAGGCGAAATGAATGCAGAGGAACTTAAAGGAGATGGCTTTATTCCTTGTTTTGAGGGAGAAGGTGACCACTGGAGCTTTGTTAAATTGAACGAAAGTGGAGAAGCTATGGAAGTGCGAGAAAAAGAACGTATTTCGTCTTACTGTACTTTAGGTGCTTATTATTTTAAAAGTGTTGATCTGTATAAGAAGTTATATGACGGATATTATGGTAAAGGAGAGCATATGGTTAATGGCGAGAAATATATTGCACCATTGTACAATTACTTGATTGGTAAAGGTGGGAGCGTCTATATTTCAAATGTAAAATCAGAAGCGGTGCATGTGCTGGGAACACCGGAAGAATTAGCCATATTTTTGCAGGAATAGTGAAATGAAAAATCTCATCTATCAGGCAATTCGTTTTATTGGGCTATCTGGCATAGGATGGATTCTTGACGTGACAGTCTACCTTGTGCTTGGATTTTTCTCAAAAAACTTAGCTGTCAATAATATTATCAGTTCATGGGTAGGAGTAACATTTGTGTTTTTCACTTCAACTCGTTTTATTTTTCATAATCAATCTCAAATTCCGCTGAAATGGAAGTATGCTATTTATCTGATCTATCAGGCTATTCTTATTTTGGAAATTTCACATTTGCTTGTAGTTATTTACGATATGATTGTGCCTTATTTTATATTTTTTGAACTGGGGACTTTTGCAGCTTTGGGAGCTAAAATTGCAGTGACACCAGTGACTATGATACTAAATTTCATTGTTATGAAGATGGTTATAGAAAAGGTTAAGTTCAAAAATAAGGATTAATAGCATTGAAAGATCTCATTGGAGTGCAAAAATTTTCTCCTTCACATCAAAGAATGTGGTCTTGACAACGGGCCTAGTATAAATCATGGATTGGGATTATTCTTGAATCTTTATTCAAAGTGAGGAAAGAAAATATGCGAATAGTGGGCTATGTAAGGATTTTCTTGACGAAGCTTTGGATAAAAATTCATATAATTTCAAACTCTTTGATTAAATCAGCATTTCCTTAACTTAACAGCATTGCTCTCAACATAGCATGACAAAAAAGCAGAAAAGCATTTCCTTTTTTCGAAGGTTTCTCATCCAATGAATCAGGCGTCTGGTCGAGTACGTCAGTTTCCAGGCAGGGTGCCCCCGAAGGGGACTGCCTTACTCACAGAGAGGTGGCCCAGAACTAGTCGTCAAAGGGTGAAAGTTCCTTACTTTTCAGATTTGCTTTTCTGCTTTTTATTTTGTCTTTCTTTACTTCTCCACTGATTTCTCCCGGGCAAAACCCTTGGAAAAGGGAAACGGAAAAAAGTCGCTTATTTCATTCTCACTTCTCCTTTCCCTCTTGACCTAGGACAGAGAAGAAAAGAAGTCATGGCTTTGAAATGTCCGGGAAACTTTCCCGCTTCCAATACTAGTATCGTAACAAGGTGCGATTTTGTGACCCTCTTTTATGATATTTTTTCAACGTAAGCGTCAGAGATTCCGTGGATATTCAAACAGCTTCATATATGCGACAATACCTCCAGATCAATCAACTGGAGGTATTTCACATGAACATTCAATTCTCGGCCAATCATATTTTCTTGGTAGGTGGTTATACGGATATGCGAAAGTCTATTGATGGTCTTTCCTGTATCATTTCCCAACAATTTAAAGCCAATCTTTTTAGTTCCTCTCTATTCCTCTTCTGCGGTCGCAAAAAAGATCGTCTGAAAATTCTTCTTTGGCAAGGTGATGGTTTTATTCTTCTCTACAAACGCCTTGAAAATGGAAAATTTCAATGGCCTCGTGAAAATCATGAACTTACAAAGCTAACTCCTCAGCAATATCGCTGGCTCATGGAAGGTCTTGCTATTTATCAACCCAAAGCAGTAAAGACCATTCACCCTAGCTGCAGCATTTAAGAAAATTTGCATCATAAAAAGCATGAAATCACCGATAAATACTTGTAATTTCATGCTTTTTATTGTATTATATATCTATATTTTTCAATGTGGTAAATGAAAGGTTCTACCTATGAAAACTACTCATGAGTTGGAAATGCAGAAAGAAATCGATGAACTGAAAATGGAAAATCAGCAGTTGAAACAGCAACTTGCTACACTGAAAAAGCTCCATTTTGGTCCTAAAACAGAAAAGAAGATGACTGTGTATCCAGATGTAGAAATGAGCCTTTTTGATGAAGTTGAGGTAGAAGCGAAGCAGAGTGTCAAAGAACCTGCTCTGGAAGAAGAAACAGTGGTTAAATCCCATAAGCGCAAGAAAACTTCTAAGGGAAAGACCTCTGTGAAAAAATTACTTGAGTTATTACCGAAAGAAAATATTGAAAATAGATATATTGATCTTCCAGAAGATGAAAAGACCTGCAAACAGTGTGGAGAATTGTTGCATTCTATAGGCGCAGACCATGTGCGTGATGAAGTGGTTTATATTCCAGCACAAATAAAGGTGATTCGGTACTACCAGCGTAGTTATGAATGTCGTCACTGTTCATTAAGCAGCGATAAAAAGGTCATTACGAAGCCGTCTATACCAAGACCGGTGAATGACCATTCTTTTGCTTCTCCCTCTGCGGTATCTCATGTTATAATGCAAAAATATTTCTATGCCCTTCCCTTAGACAGACAGGAGCAAGAATGGAAACAGATGGGACTTCCTTTGTGCCGAGCTACATTGGCCAATTGGGTCATGAAAGTTTCTGAAGTTTGGCTTACACCTATATATGATCGTATGCATGAATTACTTCTTCGGGAAACCTGTCTCCATGCAGATGAGACACCCGTACAGGTATTACAAGAGAAGGGACGCAAGAATACGACAAAGTCGTATATGTGGCTATATTCTAGTGGGGAGTTTGAACCACAACACTCTATTCGCCTGTTTGAATACAGTGCGACAAGAAAAGGAGAGAATGCTGCCAAATTTCTTGAGGGGTATCATGGATATCTGCATACCGATGACTACGGCGGGTATAACTAGTTTGCCAAAGCAAAGCGTTGTCTGTGTTGGGCACATGCCAGAAGAAAATTTGTGGACGCAAAGCCAACAGGTGTAGATGACCTGACGAATACGCTGATGCAGAAAGGATTGGATTATATAGGAAAATTATTCCAAATAGAGGGCGAATTAAAAGAACTCTCTCCAGAAGAACGAAAAAAGCTGCGGCTTGAAAAAGAGCAGCCTCTTTTGGATGCCTTTTGGACATGGGCAGAAGAAAGCCGTTACAAAGTCCTTCCCAAATCCAAGATCAGTACCGCACTGAACTATGCATTGACCAATCGAGAGATGCTCGAAACATATCTGAAAGATGGCAGGTGTGCTATATCTAATAATCTGGCCGAGAATAGCATACGTCCATTTACTGTGGGCAGAAAGAACTGGCTCTTTTCCGGGAGCCCCAAAGGGGCAGATGCCAGTGCTAAAGTTTATAGCATCATAGAGACATGTAAGGCTAATGGCCTCAATGTAGAAAAATATTTAAATTACATTTTCAAAGAACTCCCAAAAGAAGAGCATCCCACTCATGTGGATGTTTTAGACAAATACATGCCCTGGAATCCAGCGGTGCAGAACCTCTGCAAATGAGAAAAAGCTCAAGAGCTATAGATACATTACTATAGCTCTTGGGCTTTTTCAATTCCATGGTTTTATTTGACGCTTACTTTTCAACTCTTCCAAAAGTATTTTCCTTACAACAAAGAAGCATGGACTTTTTTGACATACTGATGCCACCATATGAATTGACATTAGTGCTTTTCATACATCCGTACGGATATGCCAGGAACCATAATTAAACCAGCGTTTTCCCAGTGATTGTTTAATAAGCAGGAAATCTAGCATGCAATTGCTGTTAGTTGCTGGAGTCCAAACAACTAATAACAATTATAAATTTCCTCTTCCCTTTTTGAGCCAATCGAGCTATTATAAAGAAACAAGAATAAAAGAAGCACCGTGGCTTCAGAAAACAGGCGGCAACGTCTGTCTTTTGGGCGTGAGGTGTTTTTTTATTGCGGAGCCAGATGTACGGTTCTGCGGGTTGGGCCTGTTATTGGTGGACTAGTGACTGGTGACTGGTGACTGGGAAAATAAACTCCCAGTCACTAGTCACCAGTCCACCAGTCACCTATAATATACCCGAAGAATGGGAGGATAAAAATGTCAGTTTCTTACATGGAAATCAACCTGAACGCACTGCGTCATAATTTGAGAGTCATTCGTCAGCACTTGCCGAAAGAAGTCAATTGTCTGGCTGTAGTCAAAGCCAATGCTTACGGCCATGGTGCGAAAGAAACATTGCGTATTGCCCTGGAAGAAGGTTACACTTCTGCGGCAGTGGCTCGTGTAGAAGAAGGGGCTGAACTTCGTGATGCAGGATTTACCTGCCCGATTTATGTTTTGGGCCTTCCGCTTCCGGAAGATATGCCGATTGGGGTCAACAAAGACCTGATTATGCCGGTAGATGACACAGTGGATTTGGACTCTTTGGAAGCCATCGCTGCCGTTTCCAAGAAGACCATCGAAGTGATGCTTCCTATCGATACCGGAATGAATCGTATTGGTACCCATCCCGAAGATGTACCGGCTCTCCTGGAAAAACTGAAGAACTATCCACACATTCATGCCCATGGCACCTTTACCCATATGGCTACAGCTGACCATAAAGAAAAAGATGCCGCTCTGAAACAGCTGGACCGTTTCGATGAAGCCATTTCCCATATGCCAGTAGATGAAAACTTCGTTATTTCTTCTGCCAATAGTGCCGGTGTCATTGATATCCCGAGAAGCTGGCATAACCTAGCTAGACCAGGCATTATCCTCTATGGACCACAGCCTTCTGATGTGATGACCAATAAACTGGATCTGCAGTATGCCATGAGCGTCATCAGCCATGTCACCCACGTACAGACCCTGCATAAAGGGGAAGCCATCGGTTATGGTGGTACCTATGTTGCAAAAGAAGATATGAAGACTGCTACGGTCCCGATTGGTTATGCTGATGGTTATCACAGAAGCCTGTCCAACAAAGGCGTGGTTCTCATCAATGGTAAACGTTGCCCTATCGTAGGCCGTATTTGCATGGACCAGTTCATGGTAGCTGTCGATGATGAAGTCAAACCAGGTGATGAAGTGGTTCTCATGGGTAAACAGGGAGACGAAGAACTCACTGTGGATGAAATTGCTACCACCGCAGAAACCATTCCTCATGAAATCTTCTGCGATTTGAAACGTATCCCCAGAGTTTTTGTAGAAAAATAATTTATCCATAACTGTAAGGTAAGAAAATTTGAAAATAAGGAAGATGAAATAGAAATTTCGTCTTCCTTATTTTTGCTTTCTATGGTATAATTACCTTCGTTAAGCGTCTATAGCTCAGTGGATAGAGCACTGGTCTCCGGAACCAGGTGTCGAGAGTTCGAATCCCTCTAGACGCACCAGAAATTGGGCTGGAAAACCAGCTGATATAGAAAAACTCCGTTAATCATTTGATTTGCGGAGTTTTTTCGTTATATACTTATGGTGACTGGTGACTCGTGACTGGTGACTGGAAAAGAAAAGCAAGCCCCCATCTGAGATGGGGGAACCGGTGGAGCCGTAGCGTTACCTAGAGTATAAAA
>CAKQBK010000054.1 GCA_934216155.1 uncultured Dialister sp. | reverse complement strand
CCATTCATTTATTTTTAATAATCAACGGTACGAATAAGACAAGGAGTACCGTTTACACAAAATACTTGACACTATCCACAAATAGGTATGCGGAGAAAAAGGTTATGCTCTATGTCTTGAATTTTTTAACATATAAATGATTTCGCTTGTCAAAAGGTTATTATTTCAGCACGTCCGCCATACCAACAAAAATCACTATCCAAAGAAAAAAGGTTATAAAAGGTTATGACACCACAGAAAATCCCATAACCTTTTATAACCTTTCATAACCCTTTGCCAATACGTTGCATCAATATGTTAGAAATAAGGAATCACGGAGTATAACCTTTTATCCAATCCCTATTTCCTCCATGTGTATCAACAGCGGTAAATTAGATTTTTCTCCCCGGATACTGTTTCAAACCTTCGCCCAGCAGGTGAATGGCTTTTTCCAGGTCTTCGCAGTTCAGCACGTAAGCCAGGCGGGCTTCGTCTACGCCTTTGCCTTCGGTGGCATAGAAACCATTGCCTGGAGCAATCATGACAGTTTCGCCATTTTCGTCAAAGTCTTTCAACATCCAGATAGCAAATTTTTCTGCATCATCGACAGGCAGTTTAACCATTACATAGAAAGCGCCCTTCGGGTCAGAGGAAATAACGCCCGGAATGGCAGCCAGACCAGCAGCGATGGTGTCGCGGCGTTTCTTGTATTCCTTATTGACTTCTTCCAGATAGGACTTCGGTGTGTCATACAGAGCAGCAGCGCCGACCTGTTCCACCGTCGGTACGCAAAGGCGAGCCTGGCAGAGTTTATTGATCTGGCTCATAAATTCATCATTTTTAGAAATCAGGCAGCCAATACGAGCGCCGCAAGCGCTGTAACGTTTGGAAACAGAATCGATGATGATCACATTGTCAGCCAGGTCGTCATAGGTACCAAAGCTGGTGTATGCGCCGTCATATACAAATTCACGATATACTTCATCGGCAATGAGAGCCAGACCGTGTTTCTTCACGATACCAGCCACCATATCCATTTCTTCCTTGGTATATACCACGCCGGTCGGGTTGCCTGGGTTGGTCAGAAGAATGGCACGGGTCTTGTTGGTCACATACTGTTCTACCGTGGCAGCATCGGGCAGGCGATAGCCATTTTCTGCACTGGTCGGTACAGCTCGTACGTGAGCACCGGAAATCTTGGCAAAAGAGTTGTAATTTGCATAGAACGGTTCAAATACCAGGATTTCATCATCGGGATCACACAGAGCCAGAGCAGCCAATTCCAATGCTTCACTGCCGCCATTGGTGATGTAAATATTCTTTTCGCTGTATTCCATGTCCCATTCTTTGTAGTATTTCTGAATCTGATGAATCAGGTTCATATCCCCCTGGGACTGCCCATAGGCAATGACCTTCTGGTCAAAATTGCGGATGGCTTCCATGAACTGTGGCGGAGTTTCGATATCCGGCTGACCAATGTTCAGATGATATACCTTTTTCCCTGCCTTCTGCGCTTCCTGGGCATAGGGTCCCAAACGACGAATCGGGGAAGTGGTCAAACTTAATGCACGCTGTGAAATTTTCATATCAAGCACCATCCTTAGTTTATTATTCTTTGTACTGCGTCATGAATCATTCATAATAACAGCAAAAATGAGGAGTGAGGAATTAGGAGTGAGGAGTGGTATTAGCACCATATCGGCTTGTCGTACCATTAGTGAAGTATACCGCTAGAGCTGCCCCCTCAGCCTTCGGCAGCTCCCCCGACAGGGGAGCCGAGACAGCGGTGTAAACTTACTTAGCGGCGCATAAAATTTGAAAGCGCCGCAACTTTTATAAAAGCCACTTTTACCTACTATCAATTGCTCACTTTTATACAAGTGTATTATATACCGATTTCTTTACTACGTCACCATCTTACAAAATATCATCTAAAATTGGAATAGGTCGTAGGGGGATGGATAAGAAATTTAGATGGTTGGTGACTGGTGACTAGGGTAAACGGTTAACGGTTAACTGTTTACGGTTAACTGTTTACTGTTTACTGTTAGCTGCTAACGGCTAATTAATACCTGCTTGACTTCCTTTATCAGGAAATACTACAATACATACAGTAACACATAGAAAAAAATCTTTAAAAAAATGGCCATTTCTTTAAACATGTCAAAAGTCATTTAAAAAAAGCGCTGTTTTTTTAAGCATCTTTGTTCTGTTTTGGAAGAAAGGGGCCGTTTTAACATGAAATCATTGACCAAAATTTACTATACAGAATCTAGCGATGAATATGAAACAGCTTATCATACAAGATACGCAGCACCCAATGCAGAACATTTTCCTATTTCCATCCAACAATATCATCGCCCCAAAAATTACCCTGCTTTTTTCTACTACACTAGCGACATGTTGCTAACACTAGAACAATTATATCAATATTATGAAAAATTTCTTTATGTGGTCAACACCGTTCCGCCTGTGGTACTTCATCAATTTGCCCTGCTGAGCATTCTCGACGAAGTCAAATCCACTAATGACATTGAAGGAGTTCATAGCACACGAAAAGAGCTTCGTGATATTTTGAACGGCACAGCGACTCATACCGAAAGATTTCATAGTATTGTAAACAAATACAAAGGTCTCTTGGAAAACAACGACATCGTCTTTGAAAACTGCCAAGATATCCGAAACTTCTATGATGAATTTGCGCATGAAGAAATAGCTTATGAAAATCCCTCTAATCGTTTAGATGGACAAATATTCAGAAAAGAACCTGTCGAAATTGATTCTCCAACGGGAAAGGTACTACACCAAGGTGTATATCCTGAATCCAAAATAAAAGAGGCCATGCAACATACTCTTGATATCCTGCACTCTTCTACACTTCCATTTTGGGTAAGATTAGGTCTATTTCACTATCTATTTGCCTATATCCATCCATTCTACGACGGAAATGGACGAACAGATCGATTTATTACCTCCTATTTTATGCAAAAAGAATTTCATCCGCTGATTGCACTTAGATTATCTGTGTATATCAAAAAAAATCGTGCTATGTATTATAAACTTTTTGAGGAAGCTGACAGTGAAATCAATAGAGGAGACTTAACTCCCTTCATTACAGGATTTTTGCATATCATAGTAGGAACAATTCAGGATACTATCGGTCTTCTTTCTCGAAAAAATGAACAACTAGAGCGTGCAGAAAAGCAAATTACTACATTGTGTCCTCATGATGAAATTTTACAAGATATGTATTATATCCTTTTACAAGCCGCACTGTTTTATGGGCAAGGAATTAGTATTACAGAAATCACTAAAATAACAGGAAAAGCTAGACCTACTATACAAAAACGTCTAAATACGATTCCGCAAGAACACTTGATTATAACTAAAACCAAGAAAACAATTTTTTATAAACTCAATCTGTTGCTTTTCAAAGAAACGTCAATCAAATCATAAAACATTAAAGTGTCGTATAGTACGTCGTACAAGACGTCTATCCGACACTTTTTATATGGGATTCCATAATGAAATATAATGAAAAAAGAGCCTATCTTATCGATAGACTCTTTACTCTGTGGCGGAGAGAGGGGGATTCGAACCCCCGTGACGGTATTCGCCGTCAACATGATTTCCAATCATGCACCTTCAACCGCTCGGACACCTCTCCACAGTTGTTCCCTAACCGATTGGTTAGCGACTTATTTGTTTGGGTCAGTGGTTAACTGACTTATGTAGTATACCAGTCAGACCTATATCTGTCAAGCACTTTTTTGAAAAGTTTTTTTGAATGGGGAATGAGTGGCTAAGGATTAAGGATTTTTGGAAAAGGTTGCTCAGGTCGCTCACGGTTCTCAGGTTTGTCGAATGTGCATATAGACGCTGGCGATATCATCGCTAATAATCCCCTTCCTTTGGAAGGGGACAGAACGTGAGCGTTAGCGATACGTTCCAGGGGATAGCTCACTCTGGCGGAATGAAATACCTTTGCCTCTGTCCGTTTAGGCGTCCTCTCTAGCGGCTATGAAAAATAACACTTTTTCGCTTTGTTAGTTAAATCGTTACGGTATGGTTCAGCTATCTCCGTTTCCGCTAGTGCTGTAAGATTTCTCCACTTCTGTCTAACATAGTACCGGACTACTCTGCTGTGTCATCAAGCACGAATCCCATCGGTCGAAATGACGTCTACGGTTAGTGGCACATTCGGAGAACCTGAGCAACCTGAGAACCTTGAGTAACCTGAGCAACCTTTCACTGACCGCTAGGAGCAGGTATCACCAGGTTCGCTTGATATGTTCATAGCGAAATATACCGCCAGTGCTGCCCCCTCAGCCTTCGGCAGCTCCCCCGACAGGGGAGCCAAGGCGCTAGTGATGATTTCGCTAGAGTGGACGCCTAAGCAGGTAGAGACAAATAGTATTCATATCGCTAGTGCGAGCTATCCCCCCTGCCCCCTTTCAGCGAAAGAGGGTTACGGCTAATGCTTCTACCGCTAAGGTCACATATTTCCTAGTCCCTAATCCCTAGCTACTAATCCCCAGTCACCAGTCACTAGTCACCAGTCACCCAAAAGATTATATCTCAGCAAATATCTTCCTCAATTCTTCTCTATCGCCGGTGACGCCCAGGGCTACTACCAGAAAGAGCCGGGCTTTCCAAGCGGAGAGGCGATCGCCCAGGATGAGGCCGCTGTCTTTCATGGAGAGGGCACTGCCTTCGTAGCTGTATTCTTCCATCACGTGGCCTGTAGGAACGCGGGTGGTGAGGACCATGAGAAGGCCCGATTTTCCTAATTTCATCATTTCTTTCCGGCAAAGGGGCGGTACGTTACCGCAGCCAAGGGCATCCACGACCAAGGCTTTGATAGGCGCTTTTCCGGCTGCTTCGATGAGTTTTCCATCCATGCCGGACCAGCAGGTTACCATCCATACGTCCGGTTCGATATGGTCCGGGTGGAGGCGAATGTGGCCCATTGGTTTGCGCCCGTAGATGATGCGATGGCTATAGACGGTGCCTAAGGGGCCGTAGTGAAGGTCACGGAAGGTATCTGGATTGGTGGTGTGAAATTTCGTCACGTCCCACGCCGCATAGATACGGTCCTGGAGGCATACCAGGACACCCATGCCTTTGGACATGTCATCGGCGGCTACACGGACAGCGGAGAGAATATTTTCTGGTCCATCGGCAGAGAGGTCTGCGGCGCCTCGCATGGCACCGGTCACACAAACTGGCTTATCAGTTTTCAAGGTGAGATCCAGGAAAAAGGCGGTTTCTTCCAGTGTATCTGTCCCGTGGGTCACTACGAAACCGTCCGCTTTGTTTTCTGCTGCCAGCTGGTCAATCAGCTGGGAAAGGTGCCACATGCGGTTCACATCCATCCAACCGCTAGGCACGTTGGAAAATTCTACCACTTCTACGTCAGCCCACTGAGACAAGCCGGGAACGGCAGCAGCTAAATCTTCTCCAGAAACAGCCGGTACCAATCCGCCGGTTTTCGGGTCCGGCTTCATGGCAATGGTTCCGCCGGTGGTAATGACAATGATATGTTTTTTCATGTTTTTCCTCTTTTCGTCGGTAAATATTTGGAGTTACTAAGCCTGATTCCCTTAGCAATTACAAGTTACTCAAGTTTCTCAGGTTGCTAAGGTTTCTCAAGTTTCTCAAGTTTCTCGAATGTGATCATAAACGCTATCTTCTACAGCTCTTATGAAAAAAAGTCCCCTTCCTTAGGAAGGGGCAACCGATAGGAGCAGGTATCACCGGGTATGCTTGGTATGTTCATGAGGAAATATGCGGTGATTCCTTTTGCGTCAAAGGTTCTAAGGGTTCTGAAGGTACAAAGGGTTCTCAGGGTTCTCGAACGTGCTAATAGACAGTAGCAAGATACTTCGCCTTGTTAGCTGAGCCGTTACGGCATGATTCAGCTATCCCCTTTTCGCTAGTGCTGTAAGATTTCTCCACTTCTGTCCAACATAGTACCGGACTACCCTGCTGTGTCATCAAGCACAAATCCCATCGGTCGAAATGACGAATACGGATTGCTGCATAATCGAGAAATCTTTCAATAACCGCTAGGAGCGGACATCACCGAGTGCGCTTGCGGTGTTCATGGAGAAATATACCGCTAGAGGTGCCCCCTCAGCCTTCGGCAGCTCCCCCGACAGGGGAGCCGAGACGCTAAAGCCTCTACCGCTAAGGTCACATATTTCCTAATCCCTAGCTACTAATCCCCAGTCCCTAATCACCAGTCACCAAGTAATCAGATCGCTTCCATCAGCACCTGGTAGGCCACTTCCACTTCGGGGAGGCTGGTTTTGGCGGATTCTACGTCGCCGGCGCGGAGGGCTTCTACGACCGGAAGGAGTGCCTCGAAGAGCCGTGTGAAACTTAAATTTCCTGCAGAGCCTTTCAAGGCGTGGGCCAATTGAAAGGCTCCGGCTGCATCATTGTTGTCCATGGCTTTGACGAGGTCTTCGTAGCGATGGCTTTCTTTGAAATGAGCCAATAGGTCTTCATAGAGTGCTTTGTCGCCGCCAAGGCGTTCCAAAGCTTCATTGACGTCTACTCCTGCCTGAAATAATTTGTAACGATTCATCTACGCTTACTCCTTACCTTTCTTATCCTGTTCTGAAAATACATGTTGCAAAGTGCTATACAAATCATTCACATCCACCGGTTTGGCGATGTGCCCATTCATGCCAGATGCCCGGACAGCGGCTATATCTTCGGCAAATACATTGGCTGTCATCGCATAAATCGGAATGGACTTGCCATCCGGTTTTTTACTCTTACGAATCCGCATAGCCGCTTCGAGGCCATTCATTTCCGGCATATTCACATCCATCAGGATGCAGTCGAAATAATGGTCCGGTTCGCTTTCAAAGAGTTTCACCGCTTCTTTCCCATTTTCAGCGCAATGGGTTTCGATGCCTACCAGAGAGAGCATCTTCACGGCCACTTCCATATTGAGTGCCACGTCTTCTGCAATGAGGACGCGCTTGCCGGTGAAATCATATTTATCGAACGCATGGCGCGGGTCTTCCGCATGGCCCAGGGCCATATTGATGATGGACACCAGGCTGGACTGGAAGAATGGTTTTGTCATGAAATAATCCGCTCCGGCTGCTACGCCATCGGATTCCACTTCATCCAGATCGTAAGCCGATACGATGACCACCACAGAATCTTTGCCAAAGATCTGGCGAATCTGACGGGTGGTTTCGATACCATCGATATGCTGCATCTGCCAATCGATGAAGCACAGTTTATAGGGATCGCCCTGATCTTCCGCTTCGCCCAAGGCTTCCAGAGCAGCTTCGCCGCTATTGACATAGTCCGCACGGACGCCCAATTTCTTCAAAAGGGTGCTGCAGTACTGGCATGCGTCTATATCATCATCCACCACGAGGACTCGAAGGTTCTTGTAATCTTCATGGATGATCGGCTGTTCCTGGGCAATTTCCAGTGGCAAATCCACGGTGAAGTGGGTGCCTTGGTTGACATGGCTTTCTACGGAAATTTCACCATGCATGAGCTGGGTCAGATTTTTCGTGATAGCCATGCCCAGACCGCTGCCGCCGTATTTCCTTGTAACAGAAGAATCCTGCTGTTCAAACGGCGAGAACAGACGATGGAGCATTTCCTTTGTCATACCGATACCGGTGTCGCTCACTTCAAAGCGCATGGTCACCCGGTCTTTTGTATGATTGAGCTGGCTAATTTTGAAATTGATATGTCCCCCTGGGGGCGTGAATTTGATGGAATTGCTAATCAGGTTCATGACAATCTGACTAATACGCAGTTCATCGCCGACGAGCATTTCTTCGGTGACACTGTACATATTGAGGTTGAAATCCACACCTTTATGCTTGCTCTGCTGGTAGAATACCGTCACCAGTTCGCTCAGCATCCGTTTGAAATTGAAAGGCTCTTTGTTGATTTTCATCTTGCCCCGTTCGATGGCGGACATGCAAAGGATATCATTGATGAGATTCAAAAGCAAATGGGAACTGATTTCGATTTTGTTCAAATATTCCCGAATCTTTATAGGATTTTCCACTTCCAACTTGCCCACAGTGACCAGGCCGATGATGACGTTCATCGGGGTACGGATATCGTGAGACATATTGGCCAGAAATTCACTTTTCGCCTTGTTGGCTTTTTCTGCATTCTCCGTAGCTTCTTCGGCTTTCTTCATAGAGGCCAGAAGCAGTTCCTTGCTCTTTTTCATCTTCTTGATGTACAAGGAGAAGACCGCCAGCTGAAATACCAGAAGCAGTCCGGCGCAAGTCAGAAGAAATCCTACGTTCTGCTTAGCAAACTGGGCGAATGTGGTCTTTTTGTCATTATTGAGCTGTGCCAGGCGGGCATTGATGACATCCTTGCTGGCAATGGAATTACAGCCTTTGTTCAAAATGGTGAGCAGCATGCTGTCACCGCTTCTGACAGACAAGCTGACCGGCGAACGATAGCCAGTGCTGACCACCGACAGGTCTTCCAATAAGCTATTGGTATTTTTCATTGCATAATAGTAATTGGAATCCATAAGGGTGCAATCGGCCCGATCATCTTTGACCGCTTCCAGGCACTCTTCCAAGCTGTTGCATTTTACAATGATGGCTTTGGGATAATGGTCTTTCACGAAGATTTCATAGAAATTATAATCCCCATTGACGGCGATACGCCCTACTGCCCGGCCATCGTAGCCATCCTTAAAGAGCATCAGCATGGCACTGTCAGCCAAAGGTTCCGACAACATCCGGTGTTCCTTTTCCGCCAGCCAGTAACCGCTCAAGGTCGGAAACATGATGTCAATATCGCCCTTTTCCAAAGCCTGACTCATCTCTTGCCGGCTTTCATAGGATACAGGCTTCAGATTCACATGATAGGAGTCCTTCATGTGTTTGATATATTCCGAGAGAACCCCTTCCAGATTCCCCTGGTTATCACTGCCGCAGTACGGATACATATTATCCAGGTACCCGATGGTGATAGTAGGATGGGCCTTCAACCATTCCTGTTCCTGTGGAAATAAATAGGTGCTGGCTACGGAGTTCTGGGTATAGTATTTCAAATACACCCGTTCATTGTAGTACCAGTCGGAACGATGAATCTGCATCATCGCCTCATTCATATCCTTCAACAGGTCCGGGCGGCTTTTATTGATACCGAAATAAAACGGCGTATTCCCAATGCGGGCCACCACCACCCAGTTATTGGCGCTGCTGCTGGTGATATTGGGCGATACGGTGGCATCGATAAGTCCTTCTGCCATAGCCATGCGGCGCTGCTCGCTGCTGTAGTATTCCACCACTTCGCAGGAAAGGCCCTGATTCTTCAGCCAATCCTTCAGCATCTGGGTCTGCACGCTGCCATGGGCCACACCGATACGCATGCCGTTCAAACTGGACAGGTCATTCACATCGATGGCATCATTGTCTTTGTTGATGAAAAGGTAGAAATATTCTCGCCCCTGCTCTTCTGTGGCAAAGCTGATATGTTCCGCTCTTTCCGGTGTGTAAGACAAATCGCCCATCACATCGATTTCGCCCTTTTCCAGCTTGTCTAGCAGATCCGAAAATTCCCCATAAACATATTCGTACTGCCAGCCAGCGTAATAGGCCACTTTTTGTAAATATTCGTACCCGTAGCCCGACTTGGCCTCATCGTCACGGCCCTTCTGGTATCCGTCAAAAATCAGATACCCTACCTTGACGGTCTTCAGATTCTGCGGCGTCTCCGCCTGCGCCACGGGAGTAGCCACGAAGCAAAGCAGGGCAAAAATCCATATTATCATCTGTCTTATCATTCGTGGCACCTCTTTCAAATGCAATGAGGAATGAGAAATTAGTAATGAGGAATGGTGGTGGCGGCGCATAAAATTTAGAAGCGCCGCATTTTTTATATAGATTTCTTAAGGTTCTGAGGGTTCTAAGGGTTTTAAGGTTCGTCGAACCTGCTGATAAACGCTAGCGGAAGCATCGATTTATCTCCCCCTTTGGGGGAGAACACAAGAGGGGGCACCGCTTGCGGGCTTCATTCTTATGTTGGATAATCCATAACGGTTTAATTCAGACTGCTTTCCGTCAGGAACGGGTATCACCGGGTTCGCTTGCGGTGTTCATAGAGAAGTATACCGCCACTGCCTCCCCCTCAGCCTTCGGCAGCTCCCCCGGCAGGGGAGCCGAGACGCTTGTGCTTCTTTCGGTAGTAGCACTTTCGAAGAACCTGAGCCACCTGAGAACCTTGAGCAACCTAAGCCACCTTTCAATAATCCCTAGTCAACAGCTACTCTTCCAATCCGGTATCATTCCACACGCAATAGTGGCCCTGGTTTTCTTTTTTGGCTTTGCACATGGCTTTATCGGCACATTCGATGAGGTGGGCGTTCGGGGTGGTGTCTTCGCCGCAGAGGACGATGCCGGCGGAGGCGGAGGGTTTCACGCCGTCCTGGATTTTCACCTGGCTATAGGCCACGCAAATTTCTTCTACTTTGGCGGTGACGATGGCTTCGTTTCTCATCCGTTTGAAGATCACAATAAATTCATCGGCCCCATAGCGGCACTTGATGTCCGTATTTCTAGTGGCCCGTTCCAGCACTTTAGCAAAGCTCTTGATATACTTATCGCCCACTTCATAGCCGTAGGTTTCGTTAATTTCTTTCAGATGGTCCAGGGAGAAGAGGCCGATAGAGAGCGGGTATTCGTCGGGGTTGATATTGGCGATGGCCAGCTGCAGGCCCCGATGGTTATAGAGTTTGGTCAAGGTATCGCTACAGATTTCTCCTTGCAGGATCCGTTCTCGTTCGTTAAATTCCACCACGTCCATCATGGAGTTCACCCGGCGCTGCAGGTCGAAGGCGGGATAGCTCTTGCACATGAATTCATCACATTCCCGGGCCTGCATGGTAAATTCCGTATCTTCGCCGCCCTTGAGGGAAGCAATGATAGGGATTCTCCAATTTCTCGGCACTTGACGGATATGGTACAGCACCCGATTGATGGCTTCGCTGTCCATAGTCATACTGAGCACCACCAGTGCCACTGGATGATCCGTATCGTCAATGTACTTGATGGCATCCGACGCATTGTCCGCATAGAGGAATTCGTAGCGGCCTTTCATGGAGGTAGAAATCTTATTGGCAAATTCCTTATTTTCATCCACCAGCAGCAGGTACCGTTTCCCGATAGCTGCCCGGAGGCGGTCGATGGCTCTCGGTTTGGCCATACGCTGGGAGGCCAGGAGTTTATCGAAATCGTCCACAGGCATCGGTTTAGCAAAGAAATAGCCCTGTACGTAATCGCAGCCTACTGCGCGGAGGCGGCGAATCTGTTCTCTGGTTTCTACCCCTTCGGCAATGATATGCATATCCAGACGATGGGCCATGCTAACGATATCGTTCAGGATGCTCACGTCGAACGGTTTCGCTGTTTCATTGCTGATAAAGGTAAGGTCCAATTTCAAGGTGTCCAGGGAAATATGGCTCAGCATATTCAAAGAAGAGTAACCGCTGCCGAAGTCATCCATTTCCACCACAAAGCCATGGGCACGAAGTTCTTTAATGGTCTGGCTCAGCTGCCCCGGGTTTTCTGCGTAAGCACTTTCTGTGATTTCTAGGTGCAAGGACTTCGGCTCTAAGTCATATTTCTCCATCAAAGCCAGGAGCACTTCCAGGATATTCATCTGGTACACGTCCACTCTGGAAATATTGACAGACACCCGCATATTGTTGTAGCCCAAATCAATCCAGCGGCGCAGGTGCTTACAAGCCTGTTCCCATACGTAGCGGTCCAGGCGGCCGATGAATCCATTCTTTTCAAAGACAGGAATGAAATCCGCCGGAGATACCACGCCCCACAGGAGATGTTTCCAACGCACCAGCGCTTCGGCGCCAATGAGACATTCATCTTCCAAGCTGTACTGGGGCTGGTAGTAAACAATAAATTCCCCATTGTGCAGGGACTCTTCTGCCACATCGGTGATTTGCTTTTCCTTCACCAGCTTGTCACGCAGGGAATCATCGTACACCGCATAGTAAGAATCATAAAGCCCGGTGATGCTGCTCACTGCCATCAGTACCCGGTCGCACATCTTGTCCACCGGCAAATTTGGGTCCTCGATTTCATAAATGCCCCACTTGATGGAAACTCCATTCATATTGTCATGGTAATATTTATGCATGGCTTCGATTCTCTGGGTTCTAGTTTCCATGTCCTCTTCCCGGGGTTTGATATAGAGGAAACGGTCGGCTCCATAACGGCCGCACAGCCCTTCTTCGGTCACATTGAGGCGGATGGTGGCTGCAATCTGACGGAGCAAATTATCGCAAGCCTTGACGCCGAGAGAATCATTCAAGAGCTTGAAATTTTCGATATTGATACTGTACATAGTGTATTTTTCATCCGGATGGTCGCGAAGAAGTTCACTTACTTTCTGGAAGAAAAATTCACGGCTATAAAGCCCGGTCAGACGGTCATACCGGTACTGGTTAATCACCGCTGCATGTTCCCGGAGCTGAATCAGATTATCGATACGCTGCAGCAATACCTGCGGGATGTATGGTTTCATGACAAAGTCAGTGGCCCCATTGGAAAGAGCCTTCAATTCATCACTGCGGCTGTCCCCTAAGGTGGTGACAATAACCGGAATGATGGCATATTCCTTGATGGCATGCATCTGCCGCAGGAATTCAAACCCATCCATGACCGGCATCATCACATCCAAAAGGATCAAGGAAATGCTATCATATTCCTTTGCCAAAAACTGAAGCGCTTCCAGCCCATTGTAAGCCTCCACCACTTCATAAGTATCGCCTAAAATTTTCGTTAACACCGCGCGATCGATGTAATCGTCTTCTACGATTAAGATACGTTTCTTTGCCATGGTCTACACTCCTATACTACAGGTACCCCCCCCGCAAAATTTTGTAACTATTCACTTAATATTATAGTTCTTTCTTTATAAATATACAATGAATTTATTATTTTTTTAGTGACTGGTGGCTAGGGATTGGGGATTTTTGGGAACCGTTGTTACGTTACGTGAAACATAGGATGATTTCTTTAGAGACAAAGGTTCTGAAGGTACTAAAGGTTCTAAGGGTTCTCGAATGTGCCAATAAACGCTAGCGGTATCATCCATAAATAATCCCCTTCCTTTGGAAGGGGATAGGACTTAAGCGCAGCGAAAAGTCCAGGGGATAGCTCGCTCTAGCGATATAAAACCTTTTTCCTCTACTCGCTTAGGCGTCCTCTCCAGCGGCTGGAGCAACAACTCTTCTTCGTCGTCCTATCCCCCCTGCCCCCTTCCTGAGGAAGGGGGTAAATAGCAATGATACCGCTTACACCATTTCTCACAAATCCCATCGGTCGAAATGACGAATACGGCCAGCAACATCATTCCACAAAATAAGTATGTGAAATAAGCGGTAAACTGCGTCCCCCCCTTGGAGAAGGGGGAATAAAAGAGGGATAGACGCTCCAAGCGGAATACATCATTTTGTTTGATAGCCAAACAAAGAACAAGGATCCACCAGTGCCGATTGTGGCCCCTCAGGCCACTCTATCCCCGGCTTCGCCGCCCCTTCTCCAAGGGGCAACACGGTAGACACCAAGGATACCTCTTACGTCATTTCGCACAAATCCCACTCCCTATGATATTTACGGATACCGTCACATCCGACGAACCTTCAGAACCCTGAGAACCTTTAGAACCTTTTCCTCAAAACCGCTAGGAGCGGGCATTACCAAGTACGCTTGCTATGTTCATAGCAAAGTATCCCGCTACTGCCTCCCATCTTCGCTACGCTCGAAATGGCGTCTCACTACATCCCTGAGTCGCTTTGCTCCTAGCGACGTAGTTCGCTTGCACACCTCTTTAATTCTCCCCCGGCGGGGGCGATAAGGCACTACGGCTAGCGGCACATTCGGAGAATCTGAGCAACCTGAGAACCTTGAGAAACCTGAGCACCCTTTCAGAATCAATGCGAGTGCCTCTCCCCTAAAATCATAAAAAATGCGGCGCTTTATGAATTGTGCGCCGCCACCACCACTCCTCACTCCTCATTCCTCACTCCTCACTGCTTTTACAACCATGGAAAAAAGGACCGCTTTCGCAGTCCTTTTTCCCAAAGATCGTGTTGTCAGCCCAATAGAGCTGTATATGGTTACTGTTTCTTCTTTCCGCCCAGATAGGCCGCCATGACATCCGGGTTGGCTGCCACTTCCTGTGCAGGGCCTTCCATAACGATTTTGCCTGTTTCCATAACGTAGGCATAGTCGGCGATCTGGAGGGCTTTACGCGCATTCTGTTCAACCAGAAGAACAGTAGTCCCCATTTTATTGATATCTTTGACGACGTCAAAGATCTGCTGGACAACCAGGGGAGCCAGGCCCATGGACGGTTCGTCCAGGAGCATCACTTCTGGTCTGGCCATCATGGCGCGGCCAATTGCCAGCATCTGCTGTTCGCCGCCGGAAAGGGTGCCGGCGAACTGGCTCTGTCTTTCGAAGAGCCGTGGGAATCTTTCAAATACTTTGGTCAGGTCTTCGCTGATTCCCTGGGCGTCTTTTCTCTGGTAAGCGCCCAGTTCCAGGTTTTCTCTAACGGTCATGCCCTGAAGAATCTGACGACCTTCTGGTACCAGTACGACGCCGTGGTTCACGATGTCGTAGGTTTTCTTTCCTACCAGGGATTCGCCTTTGAAGAGGATGTCCCCAGCGATAGGTTTCATAACGCCCATGATGGTTTTCATAGTGGTGGATTTCCCAGCCCCATTGGCACCAATCAGGGTGACAATTTTTCCTTCCGGTACGGCAAGGTTGATGCCTTTCAGTGCTTTGATGTTGCCGTAGGCGGCTTCGATATTTTTCAGTTCAAGTAACATCAGGCTTCCTCCTTACCTAAGTAGGCTTCGATAACCTGTGGGTTATTCTGTACTTCTTCCGGTACGCCTTCGGCCAGTTTCTTACCGAAGTTGACTACCATGACGCGGTCGCAGAGGCTCATAACCAGCTGCATATCGTGTTCGATGAGGATGATGGTGATGCCGAATTTTTCACGGATACCGCGAATCAGTTCGGTCAGTGCTGCGGTTTCGGAGTCGTTCATGCCGGCAGCCGGTTCATCCAAAAGAATCAGTTCTGGCTGGGTGGCCATGGCGCGGGCAATTTCCAGTTTTCTCTGTTTGCCGTAAGGCAGTTCTGTTGCCAGACGGTTGGCATCGTTTTCCAGGCCCACGAATTTCAGAAGTTCCATGGCTTCTTCTCTCGCTTCTGCTTCTTCTTTTTTCTGGGCAGAGGTGTGAAGTACGCTAGCCAGGAATCCCGATTTCAGACGGTCGTGATGACCTACCAGGATGTTTTCCAGTACGGTCATGCCAGTGAAGAGGCGGATGTTCTGGAATGTACGGGAAATACCCATATTGATGATTTCGTAAGGTTTCTTTCCTTCGATGGATGTGCCATTCAGAAGAATATCCCCTTCGGTCACCTGGTATACGCCGGTGATCAGGTTGAAGATGGTGGTTTTACCAGCGCCGTTCGGTCCGATGACGCCGAAAATTTCGCCTTTATCTACGTGGAAGGACATATTGGAAACAGCGGTGAGGCCACCGAACTGTTTCACTACATTTTTCATTTCCAGAAGCATTAGTTTTTACCTCCTTCTACGGCTTTGGCTTTTTTTCCAAATTTCTTGGAAATCCATTTCATCGCATCATAGGAGAGGATGCCATCTGGACGGAAGGCCATGAGGGCTACCAGCATGACACCGTAGATGATATCTCTGTATTCTGCCAGGGAACGCAGGGATTCTGGCACGATGGTCAGAATGGTAGCGCCCAGGACGGAACCCCAGAGGACGTTGCTGCCGCCGAATACGGTATAAAGCAGGATATCTACTACTTTATGCCAGGAGAAATCGGTTGGGCTGATGAAGAAGGTAGCATGGGCATAGAGGGCACCTGCTACGCCAGCAAAGAAGGCAGAGAACAGGAATGCCATCATTTTGTAATGAACCACGTTGATACCGGTCAGGGAAGCCGCATATTCATCGGCTTTGACAGCAGCCATAGCACGGCCGATGCGGGAGTGTTCCAGACGATACCAGAAGGTAACGATCAGGGCTACCAGTACCAAGAGAACCAGGCACATCAGCAGCTGGCCGCCGGTCTGGGAATCTATTTCCAGTGCATCCAGGAGGCCCATGTCGCTGGCGTAGTCAGAAAGTACGCTGGCCATGGAAGGAATACCGGAGTAGCCCAGTGCGCCGTGGGTGATGTCCAGGTTCAGGGCAATAACGCGGACCACTTCGCCAAACCCTAAGGTAGCGATGGCCAGGTACAGCCCGCGGAGACGAATGGTCGGAAGACCAATGATTAATGCAACGATGGTAGCAGAAATGCCGCCAAGAAGAATGCCAATCGGCATTGGAACGCCGTGTTCTGCGGTCAGAATCGCAGAGGTGTAAGCGCCAAAACTCATGAGGCCCGCATTGCCCAGGGAGAGAATCCCGGTGCAGAGGGTCATGTAAATGGTCATGGCCAGAATGATGTTAATGCACACAAAGGTCAGGACCTGCAGGAAATAACCGTTCAATAAATCTTCCATTACGGTCTGCCTCCTTTCCCAGCCTTGGAGAACAAGCCTTCAGGACGAATAAACAGAATCAGAATGATGATACCAAATGCAACAGCATCGCGGTAAGAGGATGTACCATAAGCGACGGAGAATACTTCCGCAATGCCCAGAATGAAGCCACCGGCCATAGCGCCTTCTACGTTGCCCAAGCCGCCCATGATGAGAACTGCCAAACCTTTCAGGCCCATAGCGGTACCCATGGTTGGTTCGATAGCATTGAAGGACAGACCAATCAGTACGCCAGCAGCAGCGCCCAAAGCGGAAGCCAGCATAACGGTGAAGGTAATGATGCGGCCTGTATTGATGCCCAGGAGGCCTGCGGTTTCTGCATTTTCAGAAGTAGCGCGGACGGCTTTACCAATCTTTGTCTTGTTCAGCATCAGGGTGAGCAGTACCATCAGTACCACAGCGGTACCCAAGCTGATGATCTGAATGCCAGAAATTTTGAAGGCTCCGAAATCCATCAGTTCTGTGCCGAAGGAAGTCGGGAAGGAACGGGTCTGTGGACCCCAAATCATAAGGGCTACACTTTCCAGGAAAGTGGATACGCCGATGGTAGAAATCAGTGGAGCCAGGTGGGTGACTTTACGACGACGGAGCGGACGCAGTGCGAAGAATTCCAGTCCATACCCCAGAACGGCGCCACCAATCATAGCACCAATCAAAGCTGGGAAAATACCCAATCCCGCTTCCGTTACCAGAAGCAGCCCGATGTAAGCGCCGACCATAAAGATGCCGCCGTGTGCCATGTTGACGATATTGAGTACGCCGAATACCAGCGTATAGCCGATGGCAATGACCGCATAGGCGCTTCCCAGCGTTAAACCGTTGACAAGCTGTTGAAAAAACACGATCTTCAATCTCCTTTCAAAAATGAGAAAAGTATACTAGTGAGGAGTGCTGAATGAGAAGTGCGGAGTGTCGGAGGGATGCACAATTCATATAGCATCCCCTGCCCTCTTTTATGATAAAAAGGGGTATTGGGGCGCTTCCAAATTTTGTGCGCCCCTTCCAACACTCCTAACTCCTCACTCCTCATTCCTAACTCAAAAGGCTTCCAGCCTTTTGACAAGAACGAGTAAACAAAAACGCCCCTGCTGCAATCTGGCGTCATTGCAGCAGGGGCGAAATGGTTCGCGGTACCACCCTGTATTTATCACTCAAAGAGCACTTTCTACGTAAGGAAATACCATATAAAAACGCCCCTATTTCCGTTTAGGAAATAGGGGCGACATGCGCGGTACCACCCTACATTATACTCAGGCTCATATCCGTAACGTGGAGAAACGCCTTTATTTACAAAAATAGTGACTGGTAGACTGGTGACCAGGGACTAGGATTGAGAATAAAAATTCCCAGTCACTAGTCACCAGTCTACCAGTCACCCCACCATTTATCTCTACCTATGCACCAGCGGTGCCATAGATATGTTTCGTTCGATAAAGGAGCTCACAGGTGATATTAAATCATGGAATGTACCGGCTTGCACCCTCCGCCGGTTCTCTGAGCCATGGACCATCATTTACTTTGTCCCGATCATCGCTTTTTAGTGCCAGTAACGCTGGCCGCGTCAGAGACTACTTGGTTCCCCTCTGAAACTCCCGGGTGAGTGGCGTTTCGTTTCCATACTGACTTGCACCTGCCGTCAGCTCTCTGTGATTTCCACAAAAGGCGTATCCCGATCCTAGTTACTCGTTCTTTCGTTGTAAGTAAAATTATACTACGTTATAGGTAATTGTCAATAGGATTTTGGGGATAAATTTCTACCTGCCCATTAGAAATGCAACGAATTGTAAAAGTGAGGAGTGAGGAATTAGGAGTGAGGAGTGGTGGTGGCGGCGCATCAAATTTGGAAGCACCGCAATTTATTAAAAGGTTATAAAGGGTTATATAAGGTTATGTGTTTACCGCAGTTTCATAACTCAAACTTCCCACTTGCAAAATATCATTCAACTACGATACAGACTGACATTTGAACAAATAAAATAGAAAAG
>CAKQBK010000053.1 GCA_934216155.1 uncultured Dialister sp. | reverse complement strand
GTTCTCAGGGTTCTCAGGGTTCTCAGGGTTCTCAGGGTTCTCAGGGTTCTGGCTCCATTGAAAATCTATCGATTTTCGCGGAGCCAGAACCTTTTGATACACACGTCAGCTCTATATTCAACCAGCCACAGTACCGCTACAGAACCCCAATCTCTAATACCTAGCCACTACTCTCCAGTCACAAGTCACTAGCTACTCAAACTAAGGGTTCCATGGTATAATAGAAATGAGGAAATCGTTAGTTCTTTCTGAAAGGAGCGATTTTTATGGAAATCAAAAAAATTCTTGTCCCCGTCGATGGCTCTGATGCCTCGAAACATGCACTGACTGATGCCATTGACATGGCTAAGGCACACAGTGCCAAGCTGGTTCTTTTGGCGGTTGCCGATGTGACAGAAGCGGCTTATCCGATCATGGGTGTTACCCTTGATAAAGATGGCTTTTATAATGTAAAGAAAAAGACAGAAGGCATGCTGGAAAAGCTGAAGGAAACTGTGCCGGCTGATATTGACTTGGATGCTAAAGTGGAAAGTGGCATCCCTGGCACCATTATTTCCAATGCTGTGGAAGAAGAACAGGTGGATATCGTAGTGATGGGTAACAGTGGCAAAGGCGCCGTTTCTTCCTTCATCATGGGCAGCGTCAGCCAATACGTGATTCACCATGTGAAATGTCCGGTTCTCGTTGTAAAATAGTGCGTAATGTGAAGTGCGTAGTGCGTAATGGTGGAAGGGGCCCACAATTCATATAGGGCCCCAATACCCCTTTTATAAAATACGGATTTCTTGTACATTCACTGTTGTTAATTATTAGAATTCAAACAACCAGCAATAAGTAAAAATCCTCAGAAGTCGTAAGGAATAACTTCTGAGGATTTTTTTATTTGCAAATATGCCAATTGATGCTTACGAATATATGCACATTCGAGAAACCTGAGACCCCTGAGCAACCTGAGAAACCTCTGCAACCTGTATTATTCCGCCCACTTTGTTTCTCCATATTTCCCTTCCGGCAAGAAAGGAAGCAAAAGAAAGAAAGGCATACAGAGAGGAAAGAAATAGACGTAGCGATAGACGAAGGCGGCGGGAGTAGCCAGGATGAGGGTGCCCCACAGTAGACAGGCGGGAAGGAGGACCAGAAAGCGAATGTATTGCTTGCGATAAAAAAGCAAGAGACCAATACAAAGGGTAAGCCACAGGCACGTGCCTGCCCCCAGGTAGCGGCTATGATTCCATAGGTACAATCCCATCTTTTCTTTGGTGCTATCGGAATAGAAGGAATGAATGGTCGATGTGTGATAGGCATTGTTATGGTCTGGGCTAAGGCCATGGGCCAGGTCTTCGTTGGAAAAAGCCCAGCCGAAACGGGATTGGGTCATTTCATCTGGTGCGGGAAAGGCCCAATAGCCATAGGTGGCAAAGAGCCAGGCTTCGGTGTATATTTTCGGATTTCTCTTCCCGATAGATTTCCAATTTTTCCAGAAATCGTCCGGGTGGTTATTGAAATAGTAAAAATCGAAATCACTGTTCCATTTGATGAGATCCACCGTGAAAGGGTCGTACCATTTGGCAATGCGGCCGGGAATCATCATTTTCACCGTATAGGCTTTTTCTTCTTCCGTAAGAGCCGCATCCACTGCCACCGCACGGGATAATTGTTGCAGTGGAATGCCTACTCGTTCCTGAAAAAGCTGTGGCAGGTTCAGAATTTGTTTGATTGCAATATCCGGCGTCACTGCCACAGCAATCATACAAAGGGCGGTCAGAAGCAGCTGGGTGCGCACGTGTTTCATCCACCATAGGAGGCAAAGGAGCATCACAAGAAATACGAAAATTCCATTATTTCTAAGAAGCATCATGCCCAGCCCGGCCAGAATGAATAGTTTTTTATTATCCGCCCAGGCATTTTCTTTGTACCCCGATACAAAAGATGTCACCAGTGGCACCCAGAGCAGAATCACCACTGAAAAAAGCACATCTTTTACATTGGAAAAAGACATGTTCACAATGAAGGGGCAAAAACCGTAGTACAAAGCGAGCACACCAGTGAGCCAAAGTCGTCCGGTCCGATGGTAGAGCCAGGATAAACAATAGGAAATACCGCAGGCAAAAAGAACCATTTGAATCAAAGACGCCGCAGCCAAACCGTAAGAGGTAGTATCGAAAAACATCTGTGACAACTGGGTCAAGCCGTAGATAAACATGCAATAAATAAACGTGTGCTGTCCAGTGGCCCAAATGCCAGCTCGCATAATATCCGTCGTGTCATTCATGCCCGTCCCTGGATAGAAAACCAAGAAAAAAGGCATCCAGCACAAAAGGAGAAACGCCACCAGAAAAGCAAAAGGCGCGTCGGTGGCACGGCCCAGTATTTCCTGCCGAGGCGAAAGAAGTGGTAGCTTTCCTGCTGTTTTTAGAAATAGGTGCAATGCGCCAAAGGTGACCACCGCTGCCAACAATACGAAAGGCACATCCGCTAGATGGAGCAACTCCGCCCGATTCCAAGGACTACTCCCAGGATGCCAACCGATACACCAAGTGTAATATTCACAAAATCCCATCAGTAAAGAAAGAAACGCCATTAAAACGGTGAACCAGTGTCGTTTCTCAAATGTAGAATTCATCAAAATCCTCCTATGTATTGTGATGTGAATATTATAGCACTAAATGATTTACAGGTTGCTCAGGTTGCTCAGGTTGCTCAGGTTGCTCAAGATTCCCCAAAAACGCTATTTCTAAACGCCTACACAGATTATCGCAAATAGCATTCATCCCGCTAGTGCGAGCCATCCCTCCTGCCCCTAATGCTGTTAAGTTAAGCAAAATATGTGATGATTTCTGCTGATGCAAAGGTTACTCAGGTTTCTTAGGCTACTTAGGTTTCTCACGTTTCTTGAATGAGCTAATGACGCTAGCATTCATCGGCACATTCGGGGAACCTGAGCAACCTGAGAACCTTGAGCAACCTGTCACCACTAGCGGAATCATGTCTACTAACACAAATCCTTAACTTAATAGCATTACCCCTGCCCCCCTTTCAGCGAAAGAGGGTAAACCGCTAGGGCAATTACCACTAGAATCCCCAATCCCTAGTCACCAGTCACCAAATCCTACAGAACCTTCCCAACCTATGCTATAATAAAATCACATAAACAAGGATTTCCTTTGAAAGGAGAATGTATATGAATAGAGAAGAACGTGTCAGAGCCGCTTTGGCTGGTAAAGATGTGGATCGTGTCCCGGTGGCTGCTTGGATGCACTTGTCCCAGTTTGACCAGGACCCCATTTCTTTGGCGGAAGCAGAAGTGGAACTGACGGAAAAATATGATTTCGATTATATCAAAATGATGCCTTTCGGACTGTACAGCACCCAGGACTTTGGCAATCAGATCACCATTTACTGTGACCCCCACAAGGAACCAATTGTAAAGAAATTTGCCATCCAGAGTCCTTCTGACTATGATGCCATCCGTGCTATTCCGGCTCTCCAGGGCACCTACGGCAAACAGATCGAATTTGCTAGAGAACTGGCCAAACGCCGCAAAGAAGGCACCCCGATGATTCAGACCATTTTCAGCCCATTTTCCACGCTGAAGAAAATGGCCGGCGACCGTCTGCTCAAAGATATGGAACAGTATCCTGATGCAGTACACCACGCACTGGCTGCCATTACCGCAACCACTTTGGATTTCATCAGCTATAACATCGATGCCGGCGTAGATGGATTTTTCTTTGCCACCCAGAACGCCGTGAAAACCATGATGACTCCGCCGCAATTTGAAGAATTTGCTGCCTTCTATGATTTGCAGGTCATCAAGTCCTATGCAAAAAAGACGTGGTTCAATGTGGCACACATCCATGGGGAAGATATTTATTTCGAAGAAGTAGCCAATTACCCCATCAATTGTGTGAACTGGCATGACCGCCACACCTGGCCGTCCTTGAAAGAGGCTAGAGCTCTGACCAATAAATGTCTCCTGGCAGGCATCAAATCGGCCCCCTACTTCGTGGATGGCGTTTTGAAATATGATGACATCATCCTAGAAGGTACCCCAGAAGAAATTACTGCCCATGTGAAAGACGCTATCGAACAGGTAGATGGAAAAGGCTTAATCCTGGGCCCTGGCTGCGTAGTCAATCCATCGGCACCAGAAGAAAACCTGCTGGCCCTCCGAAAAGCGGTAGAACTTTAAAAGCAGTTAGAAGTGAGAAGTTAGAAGTGAGAAATGGTGGTGGCGGCGCACAACTTGTAAAGCGCCGCAAAGTATAAAAAAATAAAACGGTATGTATACTAAGTATAGATTACACTTAGCATGCATACCGTTTTATTTTTATAAAAAGGGTATTGGGGCGCTATATAATTTGATGCGCCCCATCCTTCACTTCTAACTTCTAACTTCTCACTTCTAACTGCCTTTTACAGTTTTCCTTTCAAATCATGGTCAGTCATAGCGCATACGCAGGAGTCGGACCATACGTTTTCGGCGGTTTCAATCATGTCGATGATGGTGTAAATCGGAAGAATGATCCCCAGGATACCAATGGGAGCACCGATGCCGCTCATGAGGGACAGGGTCAGGAAATAGCATCCCATGGGGACGCCAGCGTTTCCTACAGCAGCCAGCACAGCCACAATCAGCCAAGTGATCATGGTAGGAAGCGGCAGGTCGTAGCCTGCATTCTGCATTACAAAGAGGGAGGTAATCAAAATGAAAGCGGCGCAACCATTCATATTGATGGTGGTGCAAATCGGAAGAACGAAACGGGAGACTGCTGGATTGGCTTTCAAATTCTTTTCTGCAGAAGCCAAGGTGACTGGCAAGGTGCCGGCAGAACTTTTGGTGAAGAGAGCCACCGCAATGGCAGGAGACATTTTCTTAAATACAGCGATTGGATTGAGTCCTCTAGCCAGCAGGAACAGCGGCAATACGATGAAGAACTGGATGCAGTTACTGCCAATGATGACGGCAGTATATTTTCCAAGAGCACCGACGATGACACCGGCTTCAATCTGAGCGGACAGCTGAGCGGCGAAAGCCAGAATACCAACAGGAAGGATGAAGAGCAGTGCTTTAATCAAGGTGAACAGCAATTCCTGGAAGCCCAAAATGCCTTTCAGAAGCATGTCGCGATTTTCTGTCTTTGGCATGAATGCCAGGCCCAAGCCGAAGGAAGCGGCAATGAGCATCACCGCCAGCACGTTACCAGACAAGAATGGCTGCAGAATATTGTTTGGAATCACGTTCAAAATGTGATCATAGTAGGTCACAGTGCCCAGTTTCTGCGGTACATTGGCAGCACCGGCGCCTACAATGTCAGCAGGCAGATTGCCCGGTGCAATCCAAAGATACATAACCAGACCAATACCAGCGGCAAATACGGTAGTCAACAGGGTGTATACTACAGCGTGAGCAAAAATGCGGCCGGTTTCTTTCTTCCCGCCCAGGGCAGCCAAGGTGGTAATCACCGCCAGAGCAATAGTAGGAACTGCAATGAATTGGAACAAACGGGTGAAGACTGTGGCAATGAAATTGAACAATTCATTGAGCGGTTTGATACCGAGCCACCCCAGAGCGGCCCCGACCACCAGTGCTAAAATCCACAGTACAAACTGCCGTCCCTGTTTTTTGGTTTTATTCTCCTTCAGCACCTGTTGTGCCAAATTTTCTACTTCTTTACTTTCTTTCATAAAAATATCCCTCCTAATATTGTCAATGTCATTAAGTGCAGTGAAATATGCGATGATTCCCTTGGATGTAAAAGTTTCTCAGGTTGCTCAGGATTCTCAGGTTACACGTATGATGTGATAACGCTAGCTCATCCAAAAATCTGAAAATGCTGCGCCACTTGAAAAATTTATTTTCTTCATTGTTGTTGGTTGTTAGTTGTTTGTTGTTCGGATCCTAACAACAAACAACTAACAACCAACAACAATTAGTAAGCAACAAAAAACTCCCGTCCCACAAGGGACGAGAGCATAGCTTCGTGTTTCCACCCAAATTTATATATCTGTCACCAGATATACCTTCACCGGTTCTAACAAACCCTGACTCTGTATCGGGAGCTCCCGGAAAAGCCTACTCTGATTTCAGCCTTTCAAACTCAAGAATGCACTTCAGCAACTTCTCCGTATCCGCTTCCACTATCCGGACTCGCTTGGTCGGTATCCGATTGCTTACTCTTTCCTTCCTCGTTTCATGGAAGTACTTTATCACTATTTTCTAAGATTGTCAAGGGGAAGTCTGTTATGTTATAGGTTTGCGTCAATTTCCGTGACTTCCATAGAGGTAAAAGGTTTCTCAGGTTGCTCAGGGTTCTCAAGTGGCTCAGGTTCTTCGAATGTGCCAATAAACGTTAGTGACAACTGGTAAAATTACGTCGTAGTGATAAGATTCAGATAGCCCTTACCGCCAGTACATGCAGGGTTCTGAAGGTTCTAAGGGTTCTCAGGGTTCTCGAATGTGCCAATAAACATTAGTAGCAACTGGTAAAGTTGCGTCGTAGTAATAGGATTCAGATAGCCCTTATCGCCAGTGCATGCAGGGTTCTGAAGGTTCTAAGGGTTCTCAGGGTTCTCGAATGTGCCAATAAACGTTAGTAACAACTGGTAAAATTGCGTCGTAGTGATACGATTCAGATAGCCCTTACCGCTAGTGCTGCGAGATTTCTCCACTCTCCTACACATCGCATTTCATTACTACTGTATCGTCAAGCACAAATACGACCGGTCGAAATGACGGATTGCAGTTAATGGCACATTCGAGGAACCTGAGCAACCTGAGAACCCTTAGAAGCTTGAGCAACCTGTCCCCACTAGCGGAATCATGTCTATTAACGCAAATCCTTAACTTAACAGCATTACCCCGACGGGGGAGATAAGAATAATTTCGCTAGCGTCACTTGTCAAGCTTGAGAACCCTCAGAACCCTTAGAACCTTTAGCAACCTGAGTATTCTATTTTATCCAGTTGTGCCAGACGCCTATACGAATCTTCTCATGATCATTTCATATCACCAGTGCGAGCTATCCCCCCTGCCCCCCCTTTCAAAAAAAGAGGGTAGACGCTGGTGCCAATACCGCTAACTGCTAACTGCTTGCTGCCAACTACTAATTGCTAACCAGCAACAAAAAAGCATGATGAAAACACAATGTCTCCATCACGCTTTAATATTCTGCGGCGCTTTATAGGTTGTGCGCCGCCACCATCATTTCTAACTTCTCACTGCCTTACTGATCAATTTCTTTCTTTCTCGTCAGGCTAGCCTGTTCGAAGTGCATGCTCCGGGTGTGAATGGTATGGACCCATCCTTTTTTATGCCGGTCTTTCCATCCAAGGATGGTGACGGGAATCCAGGAGTACATGAAAATCGGGTAAATGAGCCAGTAGAGGTAAATCTTCAGCGGTACTTCGATCTGCAGGAGTACAATCAGGGGAATCACGGATTGAATGAATCCCAAAACCGCCCAGAATTGTTTCGGCACCAGTACGTCGTTGTACAGAATGACCGTGAAGCACGGATAGAACATATTGATATAGGTCATCACCAGGTAGAAGGTGGACAGAAGCAGGAAATAGTTCTGCAAAAGTTGCATAATTCCATCCAGGATGATGATACTATGCCGTTTGATTCCTTCTTTGAGAAGAATCGGAATGTACCGTTCGGAGCAGTCGAACTGTCCCTGAGCCCACCGTTTTCTTTGACGGCAGGAGGCCATGAATCCCAGCGGTTTTTCATCATAAATGATGGCGTCATGAACCCAGCAGGTACGAATGCCATGGGAGAGGCATTTCATGGAAAATTCCATATCTTCGGTGAGGCAGTCGCAGCCCCAACCGTATTTCTTCACGATATCAGCAGAAATACACATGCCGGTTCCGCCCAAGCAGGAGGAGAGACCCAGGTTGTATTTCCCCAAATGCCACAAATGGTTGATGGTCCAGAAGGCAATCGCAAAGGTGCCGGACACCCAGGTATCGGTAGGGTTCTTCGCAGAGAGATAGCCCTGGAGTACTTTCTGTCCTTTCAAAAGACGGTTGTTCATGACCGCCAAAAAGTCCAGGTGGACCAAGTTATCTGAGTCAAAGACGCAGAATGCATCATAGCCTTTGTTCAGATCAAAAATTTTCGGAAATACCCAATCCATGGCATAGCCTTTGCCGACCAGTTCTTTGTTTTCCCGTTCAAAAACGAACGCACCATGCTGGCGGGCAATGTCCGCCGTATTGTCGGTGCAGTTGTCCGCAATGACGTAAATGTCGTACAGTTCTTTGGGGTATTTCAAAAGTTTCAGGTTATCCAGCAGATCCCCTAGTACCATGGCTTCGTTATGGGCCGGAATGACCAGGGCGAATTTGCTTTTCGGTGCTGCCAGATTTTTTTCTTTTCGATGCCACATGCCGAAAATGCCGATGATTGTGTAGTACAGTGTAAAAAACGCCACAATCAGCTGCACAGGCAGCATGATTATATCGAGGGTGTAGTTCATTGTTCGATTCCTTCAGTTGTTTTCTTCTGTTTTCTTCTAGTGGATTTCTTTTTGCCCTTCTGGCGATTCAAATAGGTATTCATCATGCCGAAAAGGATGTAAGCAGCGCAGATAGCGGTTGCCCAAATCGGCCAATAGAAGAACGTGCTAATGAGGAAGAATGCCAAGCAGATAAGAAGAGCTGGCAAATGCAGCTGGTCTGCACTGGCCCCTTTGTTATCTGGATAGTGAATTTCACTGACCATGAGGAATGCCAGAAGCAATACGCACAGAGCTGCGAACCAATCCCAGACTTTTGCGCCAGACAGAACGTAAGCCGCTACGATAACACCGGTGGTCGGGCAAGGAAGACCTTCGAAATAGCCGTGAACGGAAGTAACCTTCACGTTGAAGCGAGCCAGACGGAACGCACAGAATGTGCCCAACAGCGCACAAGGAATGATACCAGCCCAACCCAGTTCATGGAGCTGGTAGGAATACATCAAAGCGCCGGCAGCGATACCGAAAGAAATATCATCAGAGAGGGAATCCAATTCCACTCCCATCGGCCCTGCGGTATGCAGTGCGCGAGCCACACGTCCATCCAATGCATCAGCCACCATGGCGATTAAAATGAAAACAGCTGCCCAATTATAGTGGCCTTCAATGGACATCATAATCGACAAGCCTCCGAAGAAAGCATTGGCCGCTGTGACGCCATTGGCAATCCAAGATTTATTCAACTTATTTCAGCCTCCCTACGACAGTTAGACCGCCGCGTACTTTGTCACCTTTTTTGACACAAATTTCACAATCTCCTGGAATGTACAGTTCCGTGCAGGAACCAAATTTAATCATCCCATAGAGTTCGCCTTTTTTCAGGCTATCCCCCAGATTTTTCCAGGAAACCACACGGCGCGCCAGAATCCCTGCGATGAGGATGACCAGAATCGACCGATTCTTACCGGTGATACCGATAGCGCCTCTTTCATTTTCAAACCCTACCCCTTCTTCGTAGGCCGGCAGGAATTTCCCCTGGGTGTACGACTGGTAGGTAATTTTCCCTTCCATAGGGCTTCGATTGCAATGCACATCGAAAATGGAAAGGAAAATGGTAATCTTGTGGCATTTCTCACCTAAAAACATATCTTCATAGGCATCATGGGATACATCCACCACGGTTCCGTCCGCCGGAGACACCAGTGTATCGTCTCCAGGAACGATTTTATTATTTCTAGGTGGGCAGCGGAAGAAATAGGTAAAATACACCGCCAGCACAAAAGGCACCACCGCCGCATAATACCATTTCATCCACAAACACACCACGCCTAGAAGCAGTGTCACCAAGATGAAGGGATATCCTTCAGGTAAAACAATTGGTTTTTTCAGCATCACTGACTCCTATGTTCTTTCTTCCATTGCTTGACAGCTCTCATAAATTTCGGAATGGCCATCATGCGTCCAATGCGGCTCGGCTGGAGATACAACCGATAAGCCCATTCCAGGCGATTCTTCTGCATCCACAGAGGGGCTCTCTTCAAATTGCCGCTCATCACATCAAAGACACCGCCGATACCCATGGCAAGGACCGGGCCCAATTCATCTTTGTGGTTAAATAACCATTTTTCCTGCTTCGGCACGCCCAAACCGACCAACAGCAGATTGGCCCCACTGTCTTTGATATCCGCAATAATTTTCTTTTCTTCTGCTTCATCGAAATACCCATCATGGCATCCCACCAAAGAAAATGCCCCATGGTCTTTCATGAAACAATCCGCCGCTTTCTGGGCCACGCCGGGAGCTCCGCCCAGGAAATAGACCTTCCAGCCTTTTTCCCCAGCGATTTTCAAAAGCTCCACCGACAGATCCGCCCCAGTGACACGTTCTGGGAAGGGAGTCCCTAAGGTTTCCCCCGCCCAGAGCACACCGGCCCCATCGGGAACGACCATATCCGCATGGTTCAGGATATGGCCCAATTCCTTATCCGACTGGGCAGTCATAATCATTTCTGCATTGGCTGTAGCAATCATGTGAGGCTTTGCCGAATCGACAGCCTCCTCTGCCCAGGCAAGCACTTCCTTCATAGTCAGTGCATACACCCGGATATCCATGACTGAATGAGCCATTTTTTCTATATCTATCATTTCATGCTGTAATTCGGTGCTTCCTTGGTAATCGATACATCATGGGGATGACTTTCACGGAGACCTGCACCGGTAATCTGAATAAACTGAGTTTCTTCATTCATGGCTTTGATGTCCTTAGCGCCACAGTATCCCATGGACGCACGGAGACCGCCAATGAGCTGGAAGAGAACATCGGAAACATGACCTTTGTAAGGAATACGGCCTTCGATACCTTCCGGTACGAGCTTCTTTGCATTCTGCTGGAAATAGCGATCCTTACTGCCTGCCTGCATAGCTCCCAGAGAGCCCATGCCGCGGTAAGATTTATAATTCTTGCCCTGGTAAATAATCATTTCGCCAGGCGCTTCTTCGGTGCCTGCTAAGAGGTTCCCCAGCATGACGCAAGAAGCACCAGCCCCCAGCGCCTTCGCAATATCACCAGAATACTGGATGCCGCCGTCAGCAATGATCGGAATGCCCGTACCTTCTGCGGCTCTAGCGCAATCATAAACAGCTGTAATCTGCGGTACGCCGATACCAGCCACCACGCGGGTGGTGCAGATGGAACCAGGTCCGATACCCACTTTGACAGCCGAAACGCCAGCTTCAATGAGTGCCTTGGTGGCATCATAGGTGGCTACATTGCCCGCAATGAGTTCCAGCGTCGGGAAATCTTTGCGCAGCATGCGAATGGTTTGCAATACCCCTTCGCTATGACCATGGGCGGTATCGATGACCAGTACGTCTGCCTTGGCATCCAACAGAGCCTCTACGCGGTCTTCCACATCCTGGGTCACGCCGATAGCTGCAGCTACCCGGAGACGGCCGTCTTCATCTTTGTTGGAATTCGGGAACTTTCTCATCTTTTCGATATCACGGATAGTGATCAGGCCCTTCAGATGACCTTCCTTGTCCACCAATGGCAACTTTTCAATGCGATGAGCCTGAAGAATCTTCTTGGCTTCTTCCAAGGTGGTATTTTCCGGTGCGGTTACCAAACCGTCAGATGTCATGATTTCGCTAATCGGGCGAGACAAATCGGTCTCGAAACGCATATCACGGTTGGTAATAATCCCTACCAGCTTTCCGCCTTCCGTAACCGGTACGCCAGAAATATGGTATTTATTCATCAATTCATCGGCATCGCTCAGCGTGTTGTCTGGAGCGAGGTAAATCGGATCCACAATGATGCCATGTTCGGAACGCTTTACCAGTTTCACTTCCCGGGCCTGTTCATCGATGCTCATGTTCTTATGAATGACGCCGATGCCCCCTTCACGAGCCATAGCAATGGCCATTTCTGCTTCGGTGACCGTATCCATGCCGGCACTCATGATCGGAATATTTAATGTAATATTCTTCGTCAGATGGGTCCGTACATCCACATCGCGGGGAAGTACATTGGAATGTGCTGGAATCAGCAGGACATCATCAAAAGTCAATCCCTGTTTGCCAAACTTGTCTGCTCTCATCATTACCCTCCTATGTTTAACTCTACAACTCTATTATAATGTACCTGAACTTCTTTCTACTGAGGTGACTCGTGACTAGTGACTGGTGACTGGAAAACTCAATTATCCTTCCCAGTCACCAGTCACGAATCACCAGTCACCAATAATGCACACTTTTCAATTAAAACATTATACCATAAATGATAGAGAGACTGCAAAAGATTCGGGGGGCTCGTTTGGGGTTTGGGAAATATGGTGGTGATTCCGCTAGTGATAACAGGTTGCTCAAGTTTCTAAGGGTTCTCAGGTTGCTCAGGTTCTCCGAATGTGCTGCTATCCGTAAACGTCATTTCGACCGGTCGTATTTGTGCTTGATGGCATATGTGTATTGAAATGAGATGTGCCCCTGAGTGGAGAAATCTCTAAGCACTAGCGGAAAGGGCTTGATGAATCACTCCATTACGGCTTATCCAACAAAATGAAGCAGCTCGCTAGAGCTGCTTCATTTTGTGCAATGTCGTTAAGTTAAGCGAAATATGCGATAATTTCTGCTGATGCAAAGGTTACTTAGGTTTCTCAGGCTACTTAGGTTTCTCACGTTTCTCGAATGAGCTAATGACGCTAGCGTCTATCGACACATTCGGAGAACCTGAGCAACCTGAGAAGCCTTAGCAACTTTGGAGCCTATCACCACTAGCGGAATCATATCTGCTAACGCAAATCCTTAACTTAACAGCATTACCCTCTTGTGTTCTCCCCAAAAGGAGTAATGCTGTTAAGTTAAGCGAAATATACAATGATTTCTTTCGTGAAAAAGGGTTCTGAAGGTTCTAAGGGTACTAAAGGTTCTTAGGGGCGCCGAATGAGATGATAACGCTAGCGTTTATCTGCTCATTCGAGAAACCTTCAGAACCCTTAGAACCCTTGCCAAGAAAGGAACCATCACATATTTCCTAATCCCTTATAAAAAAACTTGGGGGCGCTTTCCTATTTTGTGCGCCCCTTCCACCACTCCTCACTCCTCACTCCTCACTCCTAACTTTTTAAAGAAAGCCCCGCCAAACCGATGGGACAATTCAAAGGTAACATCCATCCCCCGATTGACCGCTTTCGCTGCCTCTCTTCTGGCTTCTTCCAAGAGGGGCAAGTCTTTCACAATATCTGCCACTTTGAGGTCCGGCATGCCGTGCTGGTGATAGCCGAAAAATTCACCGCTGCCGCGAAGGAGCAAATCTTTTTCTGACAAAAGGAACCCATCCTGGATTTCACACATAAGTTTCATGCGAAGCTGGGTCACTTCATTTTGGTTATCGGAATACAAAATGCAATAGGACTGAGCCCTTCCACGTCCCACACGGCCCCGAAGCTGGTGGAGCTGCGACAGGCCGAATCGATCCGCCCCGTAGACAAACATAATGGTCGCATTGGGCACATTGACCCCCACTTCAATGACCGACGTAGCCACCAAAAGTTTTATATTTCCATCATGGAAATCTTTCATGACCTGTTCCTTTTCGCTATTTTTCATCCGGCCATGAACCAGTCCCACAGGGAACATGGGAAATATTTTATTTTTCAATTCTTCATACACAGCCTCTGCGGAAGCCAAGTCCTGTTTCTCGCTCTTCTCCACCAAAGGACACACCACATAGACCTGGTGCCCCGCTTCCATTTCCCTGCCCATGAAATTAAAAACCCGCTGGAGCATATTATTTCCAATGCCATAGGTCTTCACCGGATGGCGTCCCGGCGGCATGCCCCGAATGGCAGACACATCCAAATCACCATACACCGAAAGAGCCATGGTGCGCGGAATCGGTGTGGCGGTCATAACCAGAATATGGGGCGCACTGCCCTTTGTTTCCAGTGCCTTTCTCTGCTTCACCCCGAAACGATGCTGTTCATCGGTGATCACAAGCCCCAAATGGGCAAACCGCACATCGTCCTCAATGAGCGCATGGGTGCCGATGAGCACATCCAAAGAGCCATCGGCCAATTCCTTCAAAAGCTCCATCCGGTCCGATTTCTTTGTATTTCCTGACAAATAGCCCACTCGGATAGGAAGCCCTTTGTAAAACTCCTGAAAGGTCTCATAGTGCTGCCCAGCCAATACTTCCGTCGGCGCCATGAGGGCCCCCTGGTACCCATTCTCCACAATTTTCGCCAACGCCAAAGCCGCCACGGCGGTCTTCCCGCTGCCCACATCGCCCTGCACCAGACGATTCATAGGCACCAACCCTTCCATATCATCGGAAATATCCGTAAACGCCTGCTGCTGTCCCTCTGTCAGATGGAATGGGAAATGGGAAAGCACCTGCTTCACCAATTTGCCGTTGGGTGCGCACTTGATGCCCACAGCGCCCTGCTCCCGTTTCTTCCGCAACAAAAGCACGCCGGCCTGCATGAAAAAGAGCTCCTCAAAAGCCAGCCGCCGCCGTGCCTCCTGCTGCTCCTTCCAAGACTTCGGATGGTGCATCACCCCCATGGCCTCCCGGCGGCCCATGAGATGCTCCTTTGTCACCGTTTCCTGGGGCAAATTCTCCACTGCATCTTCCACATGCTCCAAAGCAAAAGAAATCATAGCCCGCATCTGCTGAATTTTGATGCCCTCCGTCAAAGGATATACCGGCACCAACTTCTGAAACGTAGCCAACTCCTCCGGCTCCAAGGACTCAAACTCCGCATTGCTGATTTGATACCGCCCATAGGCATACTCGATTTTCCCATAAGCCAGCACGTGGGGCGTCCGCTTGAGCTCCTGGGCCTTCCATGGCTGATTGAAATAAGTAAGCATCACCGAACCGGTCCCATCGGTGAGCATGGCCTGCAAAATCGACATGTGCGGCCGAGGATGCATTTCCCGAATTCCCACCAACTCCCCATAGACCACCGCCGGTTCCTCGATGGCCAGTTCATCCATCTTTGTCACATGGGTCCAGTCCTGGTATCGCTTCGGATAAAAAGAAATCAGATCCTCCACCGTATGAATTCCCAGACGTTCCAACTTCTCCTTCATCTTCGGCCCTACGCCTTTGACATATTGTACGGAATCGGATAGTTTCATGATGTGTCTCCTATTATAGTTGTCCGTTGCTGGTTGCTGGTTGTTAGTTGTTGGGTTTATCTGCCAAGTACTACATCATAAATAAATGACAAAATACAGCCTCATTGGTTTAAGGTTTAAGGTTTTTACCATTAGTGAATAAAGTCCCCAAACAACTTACAACCAACAACTAACAACAAAAATAAGAAATTTCACTTTTATTATAAATCTAATCAACTCTCTATGTAAAATACTTGCATGAAAAAATGAATTGTGATATATTATGAATGTTGCAATCGCGGAAGTGCAAGGAGGTGTAGCACATGGCTAACTATTGTGAAGTTTGCGGCAAGGGAACCGCTACAGGATTCAACGTATCCCATTCCCATTTGAAAACAAAGAGAACCTGGAAACCGAATATCCAGAGAGTTCGCGTACTGGTTGACGGACAGGTCAAGAGAATGAATGTCTGCACTCGTTGCCTTCGTTCTCATAAAGTAAACAGAGACATCTAATTCTCGTGGTTACTGCATTTCAAGCCGGCTATTAATAGCCGGCTCTTTTTGCGTGCAGAAAAAGCAGTGAGGAGTGAGGAATTAGAAGTGAGGAGTGGTGGTAGAGCGCATAAAATTTAGAAGCGCCCATTTTTATATGAATGATTTGCAACTAGTATCTAGGAATTAGGAAATACAATATAACATACCAATGATAGGTCCGTAGGACAGTGCCCCTACGGTAATGCTGCTAAATTAAGAGAATGGTATAAAAATTAACGTCATTTCGACCGATGGGATTTGTGCTTTATGACGCTGCAGGGTAGTCCAATTCTATGTTGAACAAAAGTGGAGAAATCTCAAATCTCTAGCGGAATTCTATCCAGCTGAATCCATCCGTAATGGATTATTTCAGCTATCATCTTTACCGCTACTGCTTTAAGATTTCTCCACTTCTGTCTAACATAGTGCTAAACTACACTGTATAGTTATAAAGCACAAATCCCATCGGTCGAAATGACGCTAGAGATCATACGGATATCCTTAACGTGATAACATTCCTCTGAATATGCTGATGTCCTACGGAGCTATTTAATACTACAGATAACTGGATAATATCATCTTGCAATGACATTTCTCAGAAAAAGTCTAATAATTTATTTTCTTCATAATTGAAATAAAAATGACCATCAGATATGATAAGTAAAGAATTCATAGGGGGATAATCAAATGCCAAAACTGAACAGATTAGAGGAAATTACAGATCTTCGGACAGTATGGCCCCATGAAGCATTAGACTTCACGCCATGGCTTTCGCAAGAAGATAACATTGCATTACTTTCAGATGCCATTGGCTTGGATATTACGGTCGATGAAACAGAATCTACTGTTGGCGATTTCTGTGTTGATATCTTTGCGTGCGAAACTGGAACTGACAGAAAAATTATCATAGAGAACCAATTAGAAAATACCGACCATGATCATCTTGGTAAATTAATTACTTATGCCTCAGGTAAATCTGCTGATGTTATCATTTGGTTAGTAAAGCATGCCCGTGAAGAACATAAAGCTGCTATTGAATGGCTTAACAATCATACTGATGCCAAGGTCGACTTTTTTCTCTGTGAAATTAAGCTATATCGTATTGGCAACTCTGAGCCAGCAGTGAAATTTGAAGTCGTGGAAAAGCCAAATGATTGGACAAGAGAAGTTAGAAAGAACGAATATGCTACCAAGACGCAACAGCAAAGGTATGACTACTGGGTGGCATTTCAAGATTATGCTTTTAAAAACCTTCAGTTTTCAGAAAATTTCAATCGCCGAAAACCATCTATGGACCATTGGATGAATTTCAGTATCGGCTCTTCCGCCTGCTACATCTCTGTATCACAAATTCAGAGACGAAATGAATTAGACGTAGAATTATATATTAGTGAAGATAAAGATTTATTTCTCTCCCTATTAAAAAATAAAAATACCATTCAAACCAATTCAGGATTAACTTTTGACTGGCGAGAATTGCCACAACGTAAAGCCAGTCGTATTCTTACAAAGAAAAAAGTAAACTTCAGTGACAAAAACCAGTGGAAATCTCAATTTGATTGGCTTATATCCGTTATGCTCAAGATGAAACAATCATTCAAACAATACTTATAATTTATCAAACGTTGACTACTAACTTCTCGTCGCCTTTTAAATGCACAAAAAGCACACCCTCTTGTAAAAGAAGATGTGCTTTTTCATTTCTTATGAAGTTGCCTTTCGGCCAATTCTCCTTTCCATGGAAAGGAGAGGGGTGGAATCGCGTAAGAAAAATAAATCATTACCATGGTAATGGGATTTTGAAAAGGTTATTATTCTACTGAATCAGACAGAGACTATAAGCAACCTACCACTAGCATCAAGGTTATATAAGGTTATATAGGGTTATGGGACTTCGCCGGCTTCACATAACCCTTTATACCCTTTTTAACCTTGATGATGGTGGTATCTTGCTATAAGACTTCCATCGAAATCAGTAGAATAATACCCTTTGTAAATACTAGTCACCATACCGCCTAATGCAAGCTACCAACTACTATTGCCCTGTTGCACCGGAAGAGCGGTACTTACGTGTCATGCTTAAGATGAGGCCAAGGTGAATGCGGCACCACGCAGCTTCTGATATCGACTGGTGTCATTCCTACGTCTTCCGCCTGTTTCACTTGGTATGAGGTTTCTCAGGTTTCTTAGGTTGCTTAGGTTTCTCAGGATGTTTGTAACCTGAGTCACTTGAGCAACTTGAGCAACCTGAACCTCTGGCGATTTAGGCAATATGAGACGATAGCGATTGATATACCAGCCATATAGTGGCGTACGGTTCTCGTCAGCAAGGCAGTCACTAGCTAATGGATCAGACACCTACTTTTCCGCAAGGCATTTTGATGTTGACAGTTTGCATTATGCAGTTGGCTTGTTCTAGTAGACGGTTCACAGTTTACAGTTTACAGTAAATTTATACTCATCTTTCACCTCACATAGAGTCTCTACGGATAGACAGGCCTCCTCTAGCCATAAATACACTATGTGACATTCATGATATAAGCAAATTCACTGTTTACCGTAAACTGTTAACCGTCTACCAATGACAGACACTTGTACTTCGCATCTGCCAGAATCTATGACTCGTATACACCTACTCCATTTGCTATGATCTTTTCATACTCGAGTTAGAAAATTTCATAACTTCTGTTTCAGTTCCGGAAAGCCATCAATTCCAGGAGGCTTTTCACCTCCATGATACGCACCACTAGCGATGAAACGTGATGCGTATCATGGAAATGAAAAACTTTACTTTGTTGTTAGTTATCGGTTGTTGGGTTTATGCTCCGAGTTCGTATAGTACATTTCGCACAAAAACAAATCCACATTGGTTTAAGGTTTAGGGGTTATCATTCAAACCTTAAACCCTAAACCATTGCCTCTTTCATCTCGGCAAGTTATCAACAAAAGAACTCGGCACGTAAACCAAATAACCCCGAGTCACTAGTCCACCAGTCACCATTTTTCCTTCCATATATTAAAATTGCAGAAGT
>CAKQBK010000052.1 GCA_934216155.1 uncultured Dialister sp. | reverse complement strand
CCCTGAGAACCCTGAGAACCCTGAGAACCCTGAGAACCCTGAGAACCCTGAGAACCCTGAGAACCCTGAGAACCTTGTAATCAATAGCGGAATCATACCAATTGACACTATATGATATAGTGTCCCAATCCCTAATCCCTGGCTACCGACAAATCAGATTAAATGACTGGCTCCCTGCAGTCTCCGTTCTGCTTCGGAGACCAGGTCTTCTACGATTTCTTCTACGGGCTGGATTTTGTTCAGGTGGGTGAGGGACATGCCTGCTAGGACGAAGCCGTTTTCCGTATCCCCTTCGATGACTGCTTTGCGGTTGGTACCGGCAGCCAAAGCGGTCAAGGTAGATTGCGAAGCACCGCTGTATTCCAGCTCCAGGTATTTTTCAGAGAATGGATTTCTAAGGCCACGGACAGTGTCTCTGGTGGTGAAGCCAGTGACTACAGAATCGGTATCCTGGGCGTTGATGATGGCCTGTTTGGCATTGGGGTGGAGCTTACATTCTTTTGCCAAAAGGAAACGGGTGCCCATCTGAACACCAGAAGCGCCCATGATGAGAGCCGCAGCGATACCGCGGCCGTCTACGATGCCACCGGCAGCTACCACTGGGATTTCGATTTCCGGAAGTACATTTTCCAAAAGGGCCATGAGGGTGATTTTGCCATCATGACCGCCGGCTTCCATGCCTTCTACCACCAGGGCATCGGCGCCAGCTTCCTGTACACGGTGGGCCAGTTTCACATTAGGCACCACTGGAATGCATTTCACTCCAGCGTGATGGAACGGTTCAAAGTAAGGCACTGGATTGCCAGCACCGATGGTGACAAATGGCACCTTTTCATCACAAATGAGCTGGGCCACGTCATCTTTATTGTGCATTTGAAGCATCAAGTTGACCCCAAATGTTTTGCCCGGCCCAAGGATATCTTTGGCCTGCCGGATGTGATCACGAATTTCATCCACAGTGAATCCGCCGGAACCAATCACACCGGCGCAGCCCGCATGGTTCATAGCGGCAGCCAAGATACCATCGGAAATATAAGCCATGCCCCCTTGGATAATCGGGTAATCAATAGAAAGTAATTTGGTTAATGGAGTGTTCCAAGACATAATAAAGATCTCCCTTCTAGGATATGTTGATGATGGTTTGTTGTTGGGGTTACTTTCCAAGTCCTTTTGTTTTGCATTGCTGATTCCAAAATCTCATTGGTTTGAGGTTTAAGGTTTTACTTGCTAATCATTAACCCTTAAACCAATGAGATTTTTTTCTTGGCAATTTATCATATATGAACTCGTTATATAAACCGAAAACCAGCAACCAACAACCCACAACTTTTATCTTTATTATATCGACCTGGGTGGAATCCGTTAAGAGAAAAAATTCTAAATTATTTCAAAAAGTCATAACAAATGGGATTTGCATGAGTTTTTTGCAAGTTTGACAGGGGCGAGTGGTGGTAGTTGGTATGATTTCGCTGGAGGTTACAGGTTGCTCAAGTGGCTCAAGGTTCTCAGGTGGCTTAGGTTTCTCGAATGTGGTACTTTACGATGGCGTACTCTTTTTCTGATTTTATCACCATAGGTCAATATCATTCAGCGTAATGAAACATGTAAAGCCTTCTTTTATGATAAAGATTCTTCGGATTTCAAACCTATTCATGTTTCTCTAGCCCTTTTTGGCACATTCGAGAAACCTAAGAAACCTGAGAATCCTGAGCCACTTGAGCAACCTGTCAGCATGAGCGGAATCAAACCTACTGCATCAATCCTTATTTCTTTGACTTACCAATAAGCGTCCAATTCAAATAAATAAGCATACTCTTATTAATAAAATTCATCTGAGTTGTTGTAGTATTAATGACTCCGTGATATACTGTATCTGTAGACTTTTGCCTAATCCTTATGAATTGGAAGTGAGCGAAGTGGAAGAAAATTCTTTGCTGATGCTACTAGCACCGGAAATGTTGACAGAAGCACAGGAGCGGTATGAAATCTTGCGAGAAATTCATGCGAACAGCCCTGTAGGTCGACATCTTCTGATTGTACAGACGAAACTTTCGGAAAATACGGTTCGCAGACATGTGGAATATATGGAGCGAATGGGTCTTTTGTCATTGAAGCCCAAAGGGATGGTTCTGACGGAAAAAGGAAATTCTCTTCTGGAACCGTTGGCGCAGTATTTCCAGAAAAGTTATTCTCTATCTGAGATGGAGCAGAAACTTCGTCGGCATCTCTCTATGGAGAAGGTCATTGTGCTTCGAGGAGATGCGGATCAGTCTAGTGCAGTGAAGAAGAATATTTCCCAGGAAACGGCTTGGCGGTTGATGAGTCTTCTAAAAGATGGAGATGTAGTGGCTGTCGGCGGTGGGCAGATTATGGCTGGGATCGCTGATGCGATGCCAGAACTTCACATGCCTGTAGATGTGTTACCCGCTTGTGGTGGTTTGGGAAGAAAAGTAGAATATCTCCCCAATGTGGTGGCCGCCAGACTGGCAGAAAGGGTGGGTGGTCATTACCATATCATCCATGTGCCGGAAGGGCTCCCTTCCGAGCTGTATCAGCAGGTGAAACGGGCTTTGCCACAGGCGAAAGTCATGGATGAATTATTTTCCAAAGTACAGATATTAGTGACTGGTATCAATGATTTTTCTGATATGCTACAGTGGCAAGAATTTCCTTATGATGTAAAGGAACGGCTCAGGCGAGACCATGCAGTCGGCGAAGGACTTGGTATTTTTACCGATATCTATGGGAAAGTGTTGTATCGTTTGTACAATGCGGGAATTACCAAGGAAGATATTCCTTCCATTCCTCATGTATTCATCGCTGCTGGTGGTAGAAGTAAGGGAAAAGCCATTTTGGCCATGGCAAGAACCGGCCTTCGAGGTACATTGATTACCGATGAAGGGGCCGCAGAAGAGATACTCGGTACGATTGGTGACTCGTGACTGGTGACTAGTAGCTAGGGCTACTGGTGAGTGGCACATTCGAGAAACCTGAGAAACTTGAGAAACCCATAACTTCTTGAAAAATTATTTCCACTGGCTCATATCGTAAGAGTTAATATATGTCATTTGCTCTTGGTTGTTCGTGGGTGGTTGTTACATGCAATGACCCTCCACGAACAATCAAGAGTAATATAGAGTAAGCAACATTTTATTTCCAAAATTTCCAAAGTGAAAAAACAGGAGGATGTAAAATCATGACAAAAATCGGTATTAATGGTTTTGGCAGAATTGGTAGACTGGTATTCCGCGGATTACTGGACAGAGATGATCTGGAAGTAGTGGCTATCAACAATCCAAGTGGGGTAGAAACCGCTGAATATTTGCTGAAATATGACACCGTACATGGTCGTCTGGGCAAGGATGTCAAAATCGATGGGGATGACCTCATTATCGATGGCAAACGAATTCATGTGTTCTCCGATAGAGATCCAGAACATCTGGACTGGAGCGCTTATGGCGTAGAAATCGTGGTAGAATCCACTGGCAAGCTGAAAGATAAAGCTAGCGCTAGCAAGCATATCAAAGGCACTGTAAAGAAAGTCATCATCACCGCTCCTGGTAAGGATGATGATGCTACCATCGTTATGGGCGTTAATGAAGGCATTTACAACCCAGAAACAGACAATGTCATTTCCAATGCATCTTGCACCACCAACTGCCTGGCTCCTGTTGTAAAAGTTCTGAATGAAAAATTCCATATCATTCGCGGCCTCATGACCACCGTTCATTCTTATACCAATGACCAGGCCATTCTGGAAAAGGCACATAAGAAGGACCCAAGAAGAGGCAGAGCAGCAGCAGAAAATATTATCCCCACTTCCACCGGCGCTGCAAAGGCCATTGGCATTGTTATCCCGGAACTGAAGGGCAAACTGAATGGTCTGGCTATCCGCGTACCAACCCCGGATGTATCCCTGGTTGATTTCGTAGCAGAAGTAGAAAAGCCGACCACCAAAGAAGAAATCAATGCTGTTCTCAAAGCTGCTGCCGAAGGGGAACTGAAAGGTATCCTGGCATACACCGATGAACCGCTGGTTTCCAGTGATTTCAAGACCACCGATGTGTCCTCCACTGTTGACAGCCAGCTCACCATGGTGATGGAAGGAAATATGATTAAAGTCATCGCTTGGTATGATAATGAATGGGGCTACTCCATGAGAATCATTGATTTGGTGAAATATGTAGCTTCGAAAGGACTGTAATCATGAATAAACAGACCGTATATGATATCCAGCCGAAAGGCAAAAAAGTATACATTCGTGTAGATTACAATGTGCCTCATGATAAGGAAGGTCATATTTTGGATGACCGCCGCATCAGAGCCACCATTCCGACCCTTCGTTATTTCCTCGATGGCGGTGCTTCTCTGGTGATCGCTAGCCATATGGGTCGTCCGAAGGGCGAAGTGAAACCAGAACTTTCTTTGGCACCGGTAGCACAGCGTTTGTCTGAAATCCTGCAGCAGCCTGTAGAATTTGCTTCTGATTGCATTGGCGAAGAAGCAGCAGAAAAGAAACAGGCCCTGCAGCCTGGTCAGGTTCTTCTCCTTGAAAATCTGCGTTTCCATAAAGAAGAAGAAAAGAATGATCCTGCTTTTGCCAAAGAATTGGTTGCAGGTTGCGATGCCGCTGTGAACGATGCATTTGGCGTGTCCCATCGTACCCATGCTTCTGTCGCTGGGGTAGGCAAATTGATGCCTATGGTTGCCGGTCTCCTTTTGAAGAAGGAAATCGATTTCCTGGACGGTGTCATTGAAAAACCGGAAAGACCTTTCGCTGCCATCATTGGCGGTGCGAAAATCAGTGATAAGATTCAGGTCATTGCCAACTTGATGGAAAAAGCCGATGTGATTCTCATCGGTGGCGGCATGGCAAATACCTTCGTCGCTGCACAGGGCTATGATATGGGACAGTCTTTGCAGGATAAAGACCGTTTCGACCTAGCGAAAAATCTGATGCAGAAAGCCCATGATATGGGAAGTGAAATCATGCTTCCAGTGGATTTCATGGCCGCTGATGCATTCTCTGAAACAGCCAATACCAAAGTGTTGTCCAAGGAAGAATTCTCTGACCCATGGATGGCACTGGATATCGGACCGAAAACCATTCAACTCTATGTGGAAACACTGAAGAAAATGAAGACCGTGGTTTGGAATGGTCCTATGGGCGTCTTTGAAATGAAACCATTTGCCAAAGGCACCTATACCATTGCAGAGGCAATGGCAGACCTGGATGCTACCACCGTTATTGGCGGCGGTGAATCCGCTTCTGTAGTAGACCAGCTGGGCATTGGAGATAAATTCTCCCACGTATCCACCGGCGGCGGCGCCTCCCTGGAAATGCTGGAAGGCATGGTTCTTCCGGGCGTAGCGATTCTGGCAGACAAGTAGAATTTCCCTGGTGATTTGTGTTAGTAGGGATGATTCCTGTAGTGGTTACAGGTTGCTCAGGGTTCTTAAGGTTCTAAGGTTTCTCAGGTTCCTCGAATGTGCCCATAGGCGCTGGTGTTCACATTTCATTACTATTTCAAGTGACTACGCTTATGTCACAAAGTATGATTAAAAGTTAGTCATGCCATGATATTGCAGCGTTTGTTGGCACCATTGAATAACCTGAGAAACTTGAGCAACCTGAGTCACCTGAGAATCCTTTATATTAGGAGTGATAGGTATTGAGAAATACTCTGATTGCAGGGAATTGGAAAATGAATGGCACCGTAGCGGATACGGAAGCGTTCTTTAAAGCATTTAAATTGACGCCGAAGGATAAGGTGGAATTGCTCATTTGTCCACCTTTCACGGCGCTTCCTATAACTCGTTTCTTCTTGGAACGGTCCCATGCGAAGTGGGGTGCCCAGAATGTATACCCCGAAGAAAAAGGAGCCTACACGGGTGAAATTTCTCCGGCTATGCTGAAAGAATTGGGCTGCTCCTATGTCATTTGCGGCCATTCGGAACGGCGCCAGCTTTTGGGGGAAACCGATGAACTGGTGGCACGGAAGGTGAAAGCTGTGTTGGCTCATGACATGACACCGATTCTTTGTGTTGGCGAAACCGAAGAAGAAAGAAACGAAGGACAGACGGAAGAACGGATTGGTTCTGAAATCAAAACCGCTTTGTTTGACTTGGATAAGAAAGAAATCGGGAAATTGGTCATCGCCTATGAACCGATTTGGGCCATTGGATCTGGCAAAGCTGCTACGGCAGAAGATGCGGAAGCGGTATCTGCTTTCATCCGGCGGACCGTGAAAGAACTGGCTGGTAAGAAAGCCGCTGAAGAAGTACGTATTCTTTACGGCGGTTCTGTCAAAGCCGACAACATCGAATCTTTGCTGAAAGAAAAAGATATCGATGGGGCGCTGATTGGTGGCGCCAGCCTCAAGGCGGAAGAACTTTTGGCTATTTATGAAAAAGCATAATTAATTATAGTGAGGAGTTAGGAGTGAGGAGTTAGGCGTGGTGGAAGGGGTGCACAAAATTTGGAAGCACCCCAATACCCCTTTTATATGAAGTAGGTCATATCAGTGTTTTTCTAGCACATATTGCCAACTGATAATAAAAAACGGCGAGCATATAGAAACGGTCGCGTGATTTGTTTCTGTTTCGCCTAAGAGTAATTTGGCGCGCTCGCCGGCCACCACTCCTCACTCCTAACTTTTAAAAAGTACAAAATAAAAATGAACAACTATGTCCATAGAGGCATAACAGAGGAGGAACTATAATGGCAGCAATTACTGATTTGCATGCAAGAGAAATTTTGGATTCCCGCGGAAACCCGACTGTAGAAGTAGATATGGCTTTGGAAGATGGCACTTTTGCCAGAGCCGCTGTACCGTCCGGTGCGTCCACTGGTATGTTTGAAGCTACAGAACTCCGCGATGGAGACAAATCTCGCTATGACGGCAAAGGGGTACTTAAAGCAGTCAACCATGTAAATGGGGAAATTGCTGATGCAGTACTGGGCTGGGATGCCAGTGACCAGAGAGGATTGGATCACATCCTGATTAACCTGGATGGCACAGAAAATAAGAGCCGTCTTGGTGCCAATGCCATTCTGGGCGTTTCCCTGGCTGCCGCTCATGCAGCTGCGCAGTCTGCAGGACTTCCGCTGTACCAGTACCTGGGTGGTGTCAATGCACACAACCTGCCGGTACCAATGATGAACATTATGAACGGTGGTGCTCATGCAGATAACAACGTAGATATCCAGGAAAGCATGATCATGCCAGTAGGGGCTCCGAATTTCAGAGAAGCTCTCCGCATGTGCGCTGAAATTTATCACACCCTGAAATCTGTACTGAAGAGCAAAGGCCTGTCCACTGCTGTTGGCGATGAAGGTGGTTTTGCACCGGACCTTCCGTCCAATGAAGCCGCTATGGAAGTCATTTGCGAAGCTATCGAAAAAGCTGGCTACACTGCAGGCAAAGATATCGTTCTCTGCGCTGACGTAGCTGCTTCTGAACTGCTGGGAGACGACGGCCTGTATCATCTGGCTGGTGACCACATGGCCAAAGATGCAGAAGGTATGATTGAATTCTACCAGCACCTGATTGACCAGTATCCAATTATTTCCATTGAAGATGGTTTAGGCGAAGAAGACTGGGATGGCTGGAAGAAACTGACCGCTGCCCTGGGTGACAAGATTCAGCTCGTTGGCGATGACCTGTTCGTGACCAATACCAAACGTCTTTCCAAAGGTATCCATATGGGCGTAGCTAACTCCATTCTGATTAAACTGAACCAGATTGGCACCCTAACAGAAACCTTTGAAGCTGTCCAGATGGCACAGCGTGCAGGCTATACCGCTGTTATTTCTCACCGTTCTGGTGAAACGGCAGATACTACCATCGCTGATATCGCTGTAGCTCTTAACGCAGGTCAGATTAAGACCGGCGCACCGGGCAGAAGCGAACGCGTAGCTAAATACAACCAGCTCCTCCGTATCGAAGAAGACCTGGATGCTGATGCATGGTACGGCAATAGCTCTCTGACACATAAAATGAGAAGATTTGAATGATCTTGCTGGTGACTAGTGATTGGGATTAGTAGCTAGGTGGCTAAAAGGTTATTATTCTACTGATTTCTACTTTTAAACATGGAAATGGTATGGCTTGTCCCAAGGTTATAAAGGGTTATATAAGGTTATGAGACTATGGTAAACACATAACCTTATATAACCCTTTTAACCTTTTACCAAGACGTACATGTGATATGTGAAAAAAAGAAATGCGTAGAATAAATAACCTATTTATATCTGAGTCATGTAGGAATAAGTCTAAAAAGGTTATATAGTGTTATATGCTTACCGTAGTCTCATAACCTTATGTAACCCTTTATAACCTTGTGACAGGCGATGAGATTTGTGTGTTTAAAAATAGAAGTCAGTAGAATAATACCCTTTTTATCTCTTTGGTATGAAAGAAACCATCCTATAGCGGTTAATGATAAGCGACAAATGATAAATCGCTAATTTTCTTAAAAATCCTATTGACAGATAGGAAGCAATAGGGTAACATATACCTTGTGATTGATTGCAAGCAGAAGTCATCCGCTTCTCACCTTACAAGGCGCAGGCTACTAAGGTTACGTATGAACTCAGGGCGGACGGCAGATGCTGTCCGCCTTTATACTTGCAATGATTTCTATTTCGGAGGTGAAAAGAATAGGTAAGGAACTGAGTATCAATGAACAGATTCGTGCCAGAGAGGTACGCGTAGTCAGCGATACAAATGAACAATTGGGGATCATGACACTTCATGAAGCGATTCGCATTGCGGAAGAAAAAGGACTTGATCTCGTAGAGGTGGCACCAAATGGTCGCCCACCGGTATGCCGTATCATGAATTATGGCAAGTACAGATATGAACAGCAGAAACGTGATAAGGAAGCAAAGAAGAAACAGAAGGTATTCCAGATTAAGGAAGTCAAGCTTCGTCCAAATATCGAAGACCATGACTTCTTTGTTAAACTGAAGAATGCGCAGCGTTTCTTAGGTGATGGAAACAAAGTAAAAGTGACCATCATGTTCCGTGGTAGAGAAATGACCCATCCAGAACTTGGCCAGGACGTTCTCGACCGTTTCGCAAAAGAACTCGGTGATACCATTGTTCGCGAAAAGCCACCGAAATTAGAAGGACGCAACATGACTATGGTCGTTGGTCCAAAAGCATAACAAAAGGAGAGTATTACAATGCCGAAAATGAAAACCCGTCGCGCAGCGGCAAAACGTTTTACTGAAACCGGTTCCGGTCAGTTCAAGAGAAACAAAGCTTTCAAGAGCCACATTCTCGAAAAGAAGTCCCCGAAGAGAAAGAGAAACTTCAGAAAAGCAGCACTGGTTTCCAAGTCTGATTACAAACGTGTAGCAAGATTGCTTCCAAACGGCTAATAAGGAGGATTTTAGAGAATGGCAAGAGTAAAAAGCGGCGTTACCGCTCACGCAAGACATAAGAAGATTCTGAAACTGGCTAAGGGCTACAGAGGCGCTCGTCACACCCAGTTCAGAAAAGCAAACGAACTGGTTATGAAGGCTCTCTACTACGCTAGAAGAGACCGTAGATCCAAGAAGAGAGAATTCCGTAAGCTCTGGATCGTTCGTATCAACGCAGCAGCTCGTCAGAACGGCCTGACCTACAGCAGACTCATCGCTGGCCTGACCAAAGCAGGTATCGAAGTAAACCGTAAAATGCTGTCCGAACTGGCTATCAGCGACCCGGCTGGTTTCACCCAGATCTGCGAAGCAGCTAAAAAGGCTTAATTGCTCAAAATAAGAAATGCAACTATGTGGATGTGCTCTACATAGTTGCATTTTTTTATTTGTTTAACTACCGAGGTGTGGTATCATGAAAGGGAAATATGTTACGAAATAGAAATCCTAGAGAAATGGATTTCTACCTGTCCGAAGAAAGGAAAGATGGTAATGAAACGTATCTTAGCGATAGTGCTGTTCTTGCAGGTGGCTCTTGTTTCTTATTGTCACGCCTATGTACCTGACCCGAACCGCTGGCAGTGGTTTATGAATAGTCGTTGGTATGATAAACAAAATATCGAATTCTACCTAGGAGATAGCTATGAGCATCGAGGACATCGAATGGTAGAAACCTGGATTTTATCAGCTCCCTCGGGGAAGAGTACCTATACAGAAGGGCATGGTATTTTTGACCTGGATTGCCAAGGATTCTGGGCTTTTTCTACCTATGTATATGATGCCAATACAAGAAAGCAAATCCGCGTCCTCGATGACTCCCAAACAGGTTTTCATCTAGCAAGACAGGGAACTTATGGGATGAAATATATAAAGGCTTTGGAACAGGCTTGGCAGACTGATCCAAGAAATCAATACAGAAATAGGACTACTAGCGTGTCACCATCCATGCATAGAAGAGGTCGTCTGTCAGATATGCGTCCGTAACGGCATGTATTGGGCAAGGCAGAACAAAGGGATTGGGGATTCGTAGCTAGGCCTTAGGGAAATAGTGACCAGTGGCTAGTAGCCAGCAGCTAGACAAGGCAATGCGTAGTGAAGGCGCGATGCACAATTTGTATAGCATCGCGAGTATCTTATTGTTGGTAGTTAGCGGTTGACAGCAGGCCGAAAGCCAAAATAAGGTTCAAGGGTTCGAAGGTTCAAAAGTTCAGCCTAGGGCTAGTTGAGATTTAAAGACAGAGGTACATTCGAGAACCCTCAGAACCTTCAGAAGCTTTTCCATACTAACCGAACCTGAGAAGCCTGAGCACCCTGAGAATCCTGTTTAACCTGTCAGTGGAATTAGCGGGGATGCATCTTAGTGGAAGACCTCAGCCACTTCAGAACCTTCAGCCCCCTCAGAACCTATTCTCACCTGTAACAATAAAATAACCACTTGCAATCTATTTTCCTTTTTGGTAGAATAAATAACGCATGAGTACACATGTCTACTGGATTCTGCATCTGTGCTATCGGAAAAAATTCTATTTCATACTCATTTCTGAAGTGGCTGCAGGAGAGGAAGGGGACAGAGGTTAATAACAGGAGGTTATATTATGGCAGTTGTATCCATGAAACAGTTACTCGAAGCAGGCGTTCACTTTGGTCATCAGACCCGTCGTTGGAATCCGAAAATGGCTCGCTTCATTTTCACCGAAAGAAACGGCATCTACATCATCGATCTGCAGAAGACCGTTAAGAAAGTAGAAGAAGCTTACGCTTTCATCCGTGACGTAGCAGCTAAAGGTGAATCCGTTCTGTTCGTAGGCACCAAGAAACAGGCTCAGAACTCTGTAAAAGAAGAAGCTACCCGTTGCAACCAGTTCTATGTCAATGAACGTTGGCTCGGCGGTATGCTGACCAATTTCCGCACCATTCAGACCCGTGTAGCTCGTCTGAAAGAACTGGAAAAAATGTTTGAAGAAGGCACCACTGACCAGTATCCGAAGAAGGAAGTTATCCTTATGAAACGCGAACTGGAAAAACTGGAAAAGAACCTGGGCGGCATCAAAGATATGAAGAAACTGCCAGGCGCTATCTTCATCATCGACTCCAAGAAAGAAGAAATCGCTGTTGCTGAAGCTCACAAGCTCCACATTCCGGTTGTTGCTACCGTTGACACCAACTGCGATCCAGACGTTGTTGATTTCCCGATTCCAGCAAACGATGACGCTATCCGCGCTGTAAGACTTCTGGCTAGCAAGATGGCTGACGCTGTTCTCGAAGGTCGTCAGGGCCAGCAGGAAGCTGAAGCTGCTGAAGCAGAAGCTACCGAAGCACCGGCTGAAGAAGCTGCTGAACAGGAATAATTTTCACAGAGATTGTTCAATAACTTGAAAAATGCGTAGTGCGTAATGCGTAGTGCGTAATGGTGGAAGGGGCGCACAATATTTGAAAGCGCCCCTATACCCATCTTTATATAGTTATAAACACATCGTATTTCATGTCACATTTTTTAAATACCTTATTTTTATGATGGAGGTCATAAGATGGCAATTACAGCTAGTATGGTAAAAGATCTGCGTACCAAGACCGGTGCCGGAATGATGGATTGCAAAAAGGCACTTGTTGAAGCTGAAGGCGATATGGAAAAAGCAGTTGACATTCTCCGTGAAAAGGGACTGTCTCAGGCTGCTAAAAAAGCTAGCCGTGTAGCTGCTGAAGGTGCTGTCGTATCTGCTATCTCCGAAGATGGCAAAGTCGGCACTGTAGTAGAAGTAAACTGCGAAACTGACTTCGTAGGCAGCAATACTGACTTCAGAGCTCTCGCTGCAGCTATTGCTCAGCAGATTCTGGCAGTAAACCCAGCTGACGTACAAGCACTGCTGGCTTCTGAAATGAACGGCAAAGCTGTGAAAGACCAGGTTACCGAAGCTGTTGCAAAGATCGGCGAAAACATTTCCGTTCGTCGCTTTGTACGTTATGAAAGCGCTGACGGCCAGGTTTACAGCTACATCCATGGCGGCGGCAAGATTGGCGTTCTGGTTGAACTCAAAGGCGGCGACGCTGAACTGGGCAAGGATATCGCTATGCAGGTAGCTGCAGCAAATCCTTCTTACCTCGACCGTTCCCAGGTTCCACAGGCTGAAATCGAACACGAAAAAGAAGTTCTGGCTGTAGAAGCTAGAAACGAAGGCAAACCAGAAAAGATCATTGAAAAGATGGTTCTTGGCCGTATCAACAAGTACTACAAGGAAGTATGCCTTGTTGACCAGGAATTCATTAAAGATGGCGATCTGACCATTGCTAAACTGCTGAAATCCAAGAATGCAGAAGTAGTTCGTTTCACCCGCTTCCAGCTTGGCGAAGGCATCGAAAAGAAACAGGATGATCTGGCTGCTGAAGTAGCTAAACAGCTGAAACAGTAATAGACGCTCACACAAAACACAAAAAAGAGGACACTTTCGGGTGTTCTCTTTTTTGTGCCGATTTTTAGTTAGGAGTGAGGAGTGGTGGAAAGAGTGCATCAAATTATAGGGCGCCCCAAAACCCATTTTGTATTAATGCTGTTAAGCTAAGTAAAATAAGGATTGATTCCTTTTGTGGAAAAGGTTCTGAAGGTGCTAAGGGTTCTGAAGGTTCTCATGGTTTTCAAATGAGATGATATAGCAAGAGCTTTAGCGGTTATTGGTATATTCGAGATATCTGAGAACCTTTAGAACCCTCAGAACCTATAGTAACCTGTAACTACTAACCAAATCATGACTATAACGCACAAAAACAGCGAGCATATAGTAACGGTTTTGTGCATACTGCATCAGTAGGTCTAAGAGTTATTCGAGACGCTCGCTGGCAATCACTCCTCACTCCTAATTCCTCACTTCTAAAAAAGTTCCACTAGCTTTGATAGCCAATATCATATATAATAGTAAAGATGTAATTTGTTATTTCATGGGGGTGTACAATGGCAACAGAAAATAAGTATAAGAGAGTAATGCTCAAGTTATCTGGTGAAGCGCTGGCCAATGATAAAGGTTTTGGGATTGATCCAGAAGTGGTATATCGTCTGGCTGGAGAAATCAAGGAAGCTTGTGAAAGTGGAATCGAAGTGGCTGTCGTTGTAGGCGGTGGCAATATTTGGAGAGGTCTGAAGGGAAGCCAGGGCGGCATGGATCGTGCGTCTGCGGACTACATGGGTATGCTGGCTACGGTGATTAACTCTGTGGCTCTCCAGGATGCACTGGAAAAACTGGGTGTTTCTACTCGCGTACAGACTGCTATTGAAATGCGTCAGGTTGCTGAACCATACATTCGCCGCAAGGCTATCCGTCATCTGGAAAAGGGCAGAGTGGTTATTTTTGGCGGCGGCACAGGAAATCCGTATTTCACCACCGATACCACAGCGGCTCTCCGCAGTGCTGAAATCGAAGCTGATGTGATGCTCATGGCCAAGAAACAGACCAATGGAGTCTATGACGCAGATCCGAAGTTCCACCCAGAAGCAAAGATGTTTACCCATCTGACCTATGGAGAAGTGCTGCAGAAGGAATTGGCTGTCATGGATAATACAGCTATTACACTGTGCATGAATAATGAAATTCCGATTCAGGTATTCAATATCGATGTTCCAGGAAATATCGTAAAAGCTTGCAAGGGTGAATCCTTGGGCACATTAATTGAAGGGAAATAATTATGTACGAAGACGAACTGAAAAAACTGTCCGAAAAAATGGACAAATCCATCACTGCTCTCCGCAATGAATTTACTTCCATCCGTACCGGCCAGGCCAATGCAAGCCTGCTGGATCGCATTTTTGTAGACTACTACGGCAGCCGTACACCGGTGACCCAGGTAGCCTCTGTCACTGTTCCGGAAGCTAGATTGCTGGTGGTACAGCCTTGGGATAAGGGGCTTTTGAAGGAAATCGAAAAAGCCATTCTCCAGTCTGACCTGGGCCTGGTTCCGATGAACGATGGTAACCTGATTCGTATGGCTATTCCGCAGCTCACCGAAGAACGCCGTAAGGAACTGTCCAAGGTAGTGAACAAGAAAGCGGAAGAAGCAAAAGTAGCTATCCGCAACATTCGCCGCGATGGCAATGATTTCCTGAAGAAGGAAGAAAAGAACAGCGACGTCTCCAAAGACGTTATCAAAGAAGTACAGGACAAAATCCAGAAGCTGACTGACCAGAAGATCAAAGACCTGGAAGCTGTCACTGATAAGAAAATTAAAGAAATCATGTCCGTATGAGTATGAATCAGAAAGCTATCTATCCAGGTATGCCTTTTGATGAAACTGTGAGACAGAGTATAGAGAAATCGTATCCTGGTGGTACGATTTCTTTTACTCATGGGAGACAGGAATCATTGGAAGAAGGAAAACTGTACCTGGTACGGACTGGAGAAAAAGCGGTCATTATGCCGCGGATGAAATATAGTATTTCAGTGGAAGAACAGCTGGGGCAGTAGCGACTTTTGCAGATAGTTAAAAGGTTAGCCCTCCGGGCGGGTTATATGTTTCCTAGGATTTGCTAGAGGCACCAGCAGCTTTTTGAGATAGGCGAAAAGGTTAGCCCTTCGGGCAGGTTATATTTTCCCAAGTTGGTTAGATATGGTAGCGGCTTATATACGATGAGGCAATGCAGGTAACATGTAACCCTATGTAATCTTTATAACCTTTATTCTTCCTTTTATATGCTATGTTAGAAAGCAGATATCATAGAGGATACCCTTTTTTACTATAGGAAATACCTTTTCTTTTTATATGATAGGAGTCAATTGGTATTTATGTCTGATAAAAAATCATTTCCAGAGCACGTAGCCATCATTTTGGATGGCAATGGCCGGTGGGCGAAGCAGCGGGGGAGAGAGCGTACCTATGGGCACCAGGTTGGTGCGGCCAATGTAAAAACCATTGTCCGTGCAGCCGGTCACATGGGCGTCAAAGTGTTGACTCTCTATGCATTCTCCACGGAGAATTGGAAACGGCCGTCCATTGAAGTGCGTTTCTTGATGAAATTGTTTAAAAATTACCTCATCAGCCAGCTCCGTGAACTGATTGATGATAATGTACAGGTTCATATCGTAGGGGAACCATCGGCACTCTCCGAAGGGCTTCGTAAGGAAATCGCCCAGTGCGAAAAAGACACCGCAAAAAACGATGGGCTCATTCTGAACGTAGCAATCAACTACGGTGGCCGTATGGAAATCGTTCATGCTGTGCAGTCCATTGCGGAACAGGTCAAGTCAGGAACTCTGCAGCCAGCGGATATTTCTGAAAAAACCATTACCGATTCCCTCTATCCATCGGATGCGAAAGATGTGGATTTGATGATTCGAACCGGTGGGGAATCTCGTATTTCCAACTTCCTGCTCTGGCAGGTGTCCTATAGTGAACTCTATTTCACCCCTGTTCTTTGGCCCGATTTCACCGAGGCAGAGCTTACAAAAGCCATTGATTGGTATACCGGGCGAGATCGTCGCTTCGGAGGATTAACGGAGGCTGATTCATGAAAGTTCGTGTCATTACCGCCATTGTAGGCATTTTGGCGGTGCTGGGATTGGTCTACTTGGGCAGCTGGTTTTTGACCGGTGCCATTGTGGCTGTGTCTCTGCTGGCCCTTTTGGAATATGACAAAATGCTGAAACATTTCGGCGTGCAGATTTATCTGAAACCTACTGCATTGGCCATGGCTATCATGGTTCTTTCTGCTGGATTTTATTCAGTGAAATCCTTTATGGCAGCGGTGCTTTTGGTATTTACGCTGCTTTTGTACCTGATCCTGGGGATTAAAAAAGAAAATATGACCGGTCTCATTTACTCCGCTTTTGGTGCAGTCTATTTTGGGATTGGCTTTGGCACCTTGGCGCTCCTTCGCGGTAGCCATGAATTGCTCTCGCCAGCAGACGTGTCCATCGAACCAGGGGTCTTTCTGATTCTTTTCGCTTTGGTGTGCACCTGGGCCAGCGATTCCTTTGCTTACCTTTCCGGGAAATCCTTCGGGAAACATAAAATGGCGCCCCATATTAGTCCCAATAAGACCGTAGAAGGTCTCTTGGGTGGTGCTATTGGTTGCATTATCCTTGGCGTGGGTATGTCCGCCTTGTTCTCCTTTGATTTGCTGGAAGGCTTTGTCCTTTCCATTATGGCTGCTATCATGGCTCCCATGGGAGACCTGTTTGAATCCTACGTGAAACGAGCTTGTGATATCAAGGATTCAGGAAATATTCTTCCAGGCCACGGCGGCATGATGGATCGCTTCGATAGCCTTCTCTTCGTGGCACCTAGCTTGGCAGCGGTGTTATTATTGTTGAGATGATTAGAGGTTACTCAGGTTTCTCAAGTTACTAAGGTTGCTCAGGTTTCCTGAATGTGCAATAAATGCTAGCGTTATCATTGCAATTTATCTCCCCCGCCGGGGGAGAATTAAAGAGGGGGAGGCACTAGCGGTATACTTCGCTATGAACATATCAAGCATGCTCGGTGATATCTGCTTCTAGCGATAAAACCGCTAGTGTTATCGCGATTACCGCTAGGAGCGGGTATTACCGGGTACGCTTGATATGTTCATGGAGAAGTATACCGCCAGAGGTGCCCCCTTTGGTAGGCAAGCCTACCACCTTCCCCCCGGCGGGCAATGCTATTAAGTTAAGCGAAATATGCGATGATTTCTACTGATGCAAAGGTTACTCAGGTTTCTCAGGATACTGAGGTTTCTCACGTTTCTCGAATGAGCCAATAACGCTAGCGTCTATTGGCACATTCGGAGAACCTGAGCAACCTGAGAACCCTTAGAAACTTGAGCAACCTGTCCCCACTAGCGGAATCATGTCTATTAACGCAAATCCTTAACTTAACAGCATTACCCCGGCGGGGGGACTATAATAGGAGTGAACTTATATATGAAAGAAATAGCCATTCTGGGTAGCACCGGCTCCATTGGAACCCAGACCATGGATGTGATTCGGCTCTATCCGAATTTATTTCATGCGTCTGTCATTGCTGCCCATAAAAGTATAGAACTATTGCAAAAGCAGGCAGAGGAGTTTCATCCCCATGCCATTGTCATCACCGACGAAGAGGCAGGAAAGAAATTTCTATCCTCTTACACCGGAGATGCAGAAGTGCTTATTGGAAACGTTGCATTGACTGAATGTGTGAAACGGGACGATGTGGACTTGGTTCTTGTGTCTGTGGTGGGCATCACCGGTTTGGCACCCACTTTGGAAGCCATCCGAGCTGGCAAGGAATTGGCCCTGGCAAACAAGGAAACCCTTGTGGCTGGCGGGGCCTTGGTGTTGGAAGAAGCGAGAAAGCATCATACTTTGATTCGGCCTGTAGATAGCGAACACAGTGCTATATTCCAAAGTATGCTGGGACAGGATAAGAAGGGGATTCACAAAATCCTTCTCACCGCTTCTGGTGGTCCGTTCCGAGGCAAGACGCGGGAAGAACTGGCCCATGTGACTGTGGCGGATGCCATGAAGCACCCCACTTGGAACATGGGGATGAAAGTGACCCTCGATTCGGCTACTATGTTCAATAAAGGCTTGGAAGTCATCGAAGCCCATTGGCTCTTTGGTGTGGACTATGATGACATCGAAGTGATTGTGCAGCCACAAAGTTTGATTCATTCCATGGTGGAATACAATGATGGTTCCATTATTGCCCAAATTGGCAATCCGGATATGCGTCTGCCGATCCAATTCGCACTGACCTATCCGGATAGACTGCCGTCACCGTCTCATGAATTTGTGGATTGGAGCCAGATTCTTTCTATTCAGGTAGAAAAGCCGGATATGAAAGTATTCCGCTCTTTGCATTTGGCCTTTGAAGCAGGCAAAGCCGGCGGAGATACCACCACCGCTTTCAATGCAGCCAATGAAGAAGCTATCCGTGCGTTCATTGCAGGAAAATTGTCCTTCTTGTCCATCTTCGACGTGGTAGAAGACACCCTGTCCAAATGGCAGACAAAACCGATTTCTTCCTATGAAGACGTGCTGGAAGCGGACGCCAGGGCGAGAGTATTGGCGGATCGGTGTATTGGGGCATTGGTGACTAGGGATTAGCATGCTAATATCGCCCCCGTCGGGGGAGAACTAAAGAGGGGCTGCTCTAGCGGAATACTTCGCTATGAGCATATCACGCGAACTCGGTGATACCTGCGCATAGCGATAAAGCCGCTAGTGTCGCCCTGTTTACCGCTAGGGGTGGGTAGCACCAGGGACGCTTGATGTGTTCATGGAGAGGTATATCGCTAGAGGTGCCCCCTTTGGTAAGCAGAGCTTACCACCTTCCCCCCGACGGGCAATGCTGTTAAGTTAAGCGAAATATGTGGTGATTCCTTTTGTGACAAAGTTTCTCAGGTTGCTCAGGACTCT